>DATDMO010000089.1:0-2035 GCA_036518755.1 Candidatus Acidiferrales bacterium
GGCGATCTCGGAGCTGATGGAGCTGAGCGACCGCACCCGGGAGATGATCCTGGACCGCAAACCAACCTCGGAAATCCGCCGCGCCGCCCGCGAAGAAGGAATGCATTTCCTGCGCGAGTCGGCGCTTGATAAAGTAAAAGCTGGCATCACCACGCTGAAGGAGATCAACAAGGTCACGTTTATTCAGACAGAACGCTAATGAGGTAAGCTGCCGCCACTTCGACGCGCCACCCGCGCTCGGCACCTGTTTTTCAGCGCGCGACTTCCACACGCAGCCGAAGCGAGTCTCAAAGCGCAACAATGCCTGCCTAGCCGACGCGGCTAATTCTATTGTTCTATTGACGGGACCAATTGCTACAGTTATTTTGACGGTCGTTCACGCCGGGTGATGGCGCGTATGGTTTGGCCTGGCAAACAATCGAACAATGCACGTCATACGGTAGGCACGAGTATGAATGCTGATCCTGGGATTGAAGAGAAGCGCCGCACCAAAAGATATCCTTTCACCGTGGTCGTCACTATCCAGGAACTTTCTGCCGGGCAAAAAATTTCCGAGAATTCATCTACCATCGGCTGCGTCAGTCGCAACGCCAGCGAGAGCGGCATATGCTTGTCGACTGCTGTGCCGTTGCCGTATTCGGCCGTAGTTCGCTGTGATATCTCGGTCGATCTCCGGATCACCATCCCCACGATGGCCCAGGTTCGCTGGGTTCAGAGAGGTCACGCCGGCGAGTATCGTAGCGGCCTCGCCTACATACTTTAGCCAGACCTGATCCAGTTTCCGGTCCGACTTTTTGATTACAAGCAGCCCCGTCGGATTAGAATAGATAACGCAATCCGATTTCGAACTGCGCGCCTGTTTCTTCCACCCACACCACTTGCATCAGCGTCGGGATGGCGATGTGCAGGTCGAGCATGCCAATTTGGCACTGCACAACGGTGTTGCCCACCATCGGGACCGGGCTGGCGATGCAGATGCCGCCTCGGCTGAAGTTCAGTACTTCCGCGGAAATGACACCGCCAATATCGCAAGAAAATTGCTGGATATTAACATCGGCCGCTTGCGTTAATCGCCGCTGGCGCCGGCGATCATTGCGCTCCATCACGCTCTTTACACGGTTGCGGACCTCGGGGCTGACTCGGCCACCCTCGACGATCGTCTCGGGCAAAGGCTCCCAGTTGGAGATGGCGGTTCCGGAAAAAGGCTTTGGAGACGGGTCAGATGCTTCGTCCAGCAAGGAGGATCCCCATCCAACTAACCGAACCGCGCCTTTGCCCGTCCCCACCTTATCTTCGCATATCCGCCGCTTTGCCATAAAGTCCTTATCGTGCTCCCTGCAGAGGAGACGAGTGAGATAGCCTATTTTGCAAAGAAAATTGGTAACATCGGCGGAGGGGATGTCTGGCACACGCAAAACCTCGTCTGGTCAGGAACTTGGCGATGCCGCCGGCGCGGGCAAGACGGCAGTCATGGCCCGGCTTGCGGGTCTGGACCGGCTTGTTTCTGAGCTCTTCGCCGCTTCCGAGGCTGTGCGCTATGGCTTTTCCCAGCCCGTATTTGCCGGCCTTTTAGCCGAAGCGCTGAACAAGTATCTCGAGCCGGATTGCGACGATTCCCGCCTCCGTGAATTCCTTTCTGCCCTGCACGTACAAGAACTTGTGCTGGCACGAGCCTGTGCTGCGGGGAACCAGACCGCATGGGACGCCTTCCTATCGCGCTTCCGGGAGCCGCTTTACGAGGCCGGCATCGCGATTGCCAAGGATTACGTGGCCGGCCGCGAGTTGGCGGACTCCCTCTATGCCGATTTATGCGGGGCCGGTTCTCACGGAACCACTCCTCTGAACTCCTACATGGGCTACGGTTCCCTGGAGGGCTGGCTGCGGACGATTATGGCCAGGTCGTTTATTGATCGCTACCGCAGCGAGCACCGCCTGATCAGCCTGGAAGAGGAAGCCGAAGACGGAATGCAACTGGCTGCACCCGCTCTCGAGCTGCCCGCTACCGTCGATGCCCGCTTGGAAGAGGCGATTGACG
>DATDMO010000090.1:0-3000 GCA_036518755.1 Candidatus Acidiferrales bacterium
TGGCCTGGCTTTATCAACACGGCGGATTCGTCACCATGCTGCACGCGTTCGGCGGCTTGTGCCTGCTGGTGATTGCGGCTGCGATCATCCTGCCGGCCGAAATCAAGGTACCGGCTACACGCGGTGGTTGAAAGATAAAGCGCGCCGAGTCCTGTTCGGAGGTTGCCTGGATGAGGTGAACGCGGGCTGGTCCGGACAGTCCCTGCTGTCAACTGACTTTTATTGAAGATGTCGCGCCTCGCTGTGAGCTGGCTCACATACCAAGACGGATGACGCGCCGTGCAGTTTGGCCGATAAAGGTGAAATGCCTATCGTTCTTCGGGCCGCAACTGCCTTGAGGCCTGCGGACGAGGGCTCGGTTGCGACGTCGCAGGCGTTGGTATGGGCTTGCGCGTACCCACGGCGGCCTGTGGCTGCGGCGCCGATATCTTCGGCCGAACCTTTTGTTCCGAAGCCCTGGCGAGGAGTTGTGCCACCTGATCCTGGTTCGCCTTGAGGAGCTCGGCGTTGCTCGCCATGTCGCGTGCCGCTTGTTCCTGGCTCGCCCTGATCTGCTCCATGGCCTTTGCATTGTCGCTCGCCAATTGTTGGTGGCTCGCCTTCAGCTGCTCGACTTCCCGCTCCAAATTGGCGAGATCACGCGCCGTCGTCTGGACCAGCGTTGCCGCCTCGGGAGAAAGCGGCGGGTTTGCCGGCGTGGCGTCACGGGTCCCCGTCTGAGTCGGGGATACCGGCTCCGCTGCGGTCAGCTGAACGAAAGCCGGGTTCGTTTGTGCGAGGAGCAACAATTTCTCGAGCGGCAGAGTCAAGGCTGAAACGAGCTGCGGCGACCAGCGCGCAACTGCATCACCATAGGACGACTGCGAAACGAAAGCAGCGGCACCGACATACGTTGCAAGGAGCAGGCCTGCAATGCCGCGTAGCCAGGGCCTGCCCCGCGACCGCCGCGGATGAGAGGGGGGAGCCTCGCGCTCGTGCTCTGGCCCCTGTCTCGACAATTGAGCTTCGATGCGCGCGAGCTGCTCGTCCGCGCTCTTGATTTGCTCATAAGCTTTCGCGAGCTGTTCGTCAGCGCGTGAGACCAAGTCATCGCGCACTTGCTTGATGTCCGTCGTGGGATCCATCGATGCCCCTCAATCCGATCATCTATGATTCGCCAGGCGACTCCCAGAGTCTGTTTCGACCAAAGCAAGGCCGCAAGATGAAAAGATGGGGTCATTTAGTGGCCGGAAGGCGCGCAGCTTGACGAACTTGCTCTCTGCTAACGCTTAGCTCGTTGCATTCTCGGCCGTCCTGAAATCCCGTCGGGTTGACGAGAGCTTTTGTCCGTCCCCCCGGTTGATGCGAGGCACGACGGGGGTGATGGGCGGCCGTAACTGCCGCAAAGCCCTGTTTCCAGTGCCATGAGATCAACGGCTACCCGCCTCGTGATTGAGCTTGCGGATCTCCCCGGACACCCGGCCCGCCTCATGGCGCGCCGCCATAAGGCGAGGCTGGAACGTTGCTTCGCCGAGCTACTCGAACGATCCGGGGTGCGGCATGCGGGCGAACTTGCGCGCGCAATCTGGCTTTTGTCCGAAGGGGTAATTTCAATGATCATGGTTCACGGTGACCAGGGCTACTCGGCCGCTGCCGCAGATGCGGCCAATACACTGCTTCGTTCTCACCTCGCCAAGCACCGGGTTTTGGGCCGCCAATCCGGCAATGCCGCTAGCAGATGATCCGGAAAAACTATGCAGCGGCTTTCGGAAGGCGTCGTTGCCCGAAAACGCTCCCTTTGTTATGAATAAAGTATTGGAGAGGCCGATGTTGCGCTCCGCATTGCTGTTTTTACTTGCGTTTTTATTGCCCATTTCCGCGGGCCCCGCGCGAGCCGACAAACGCGTCGCGCTCGTCATCGGCATCTCCAATTATCAGCAGGTGCCCGGGCTCGCTAATCCCTCACGCGATGCCGACGCGCTCTCGGCGCTGTTCAGGAAGTCCGGCTTTGATGTCGTTGACAGCGAGCGCGACCTCGGCATCGCCGATCTACGGCGCGCGATCCGCGAGTTCTCAAGCAAGGTACGCGATGCCGACATCGCGGTGATTTATTACGCCGGTCACGGCATGGAGGTCGACGGCACCAACTATCTCGTGCCTGCGGATGCCAAGCTTTCGAACGATTTCGACGTCGAGGACGAAGCCGTGTCGCTCGACCGCATGCTCAGAGCGCTGGATCCCGTCAAGCGCCTTCGCCTCGTAATTCTCGACGCCTGCCGCGACAATCCTTTCTCCAAAACCATGAAGCGAACAGTCGCCAGCCGTTCGATCGGCCGAGGCCTGGCCAAGGTCGAACCGACGATGTCCAACACGCTGATCGCCTTCGCCGCAAAGGCGGGAGCAGTGGCCGAAGACGGCGACGGAAAAAACAGTCCGTTTGCGACGGCGCTGGTGAGATATATCGCCGAACCCGGGCTTGACTTGCGGATTGCGTTCGGCCGCGTTCGCGACGACGTCCTGAAAGCCACCGACAACCGTCAGGAGCCGTTCGTTTACGGCTCCCTCGGTGGCGACACCGTGGCGCTCGTCCCCCAAGTCGCAGGAGCTAGCGACGCAGAGGCGCAGGCCCGCATCGATTACGAACTCGCTGCGCAAATCGGAACCAAGGAAGCCTGGGATTCATTCCTCGAAAGCCATCCGACCGGGCTCTATGCCAATCTCGCACGCGCGCAGAATAGCAAGTTGCTGGCGGCGCAACTTTCGCATGCCAAGGCCGACGATGCGCGGCGGGACGCCGAGGACAAGGCTACCCGGAAAGCCGAAGAATTGCGCAAGCAACTCGACGAAACGAACACGCGCCAGACCGCCGGCGTCAAGCAGAAGCTCGACCAAACCAGGAAAGAACTGGACGAAGCCAAAAAGCAGGCCGAGCTTGCGCAGCAACAGGCCGAGGCTGCGCGACTGGAAGTCGCCGAGGCGAAGCGACAGGCGGCCGCGGACGCCCAGCGCCAGGTCGAGGAA
>DATDMO010000091.1:0-13731 GCA_036518755.1 Candidatus Acidiferrales bacterium
TGTCTCGGACGAAATATTCTACGGCCAATGCCCACATGGAACTGCAGCTTCGATGGCCTGAAATCCCCGCTCGCCTGTACCTCTCCGGCTATACTGGTTTCAGTGCTCCCGGCCATCATCCAACCTATGCCACTGACGCGACGGCCTGAGCCGTTCAGCCATCCCGATTGGCTGTTTGAGATCAAGCACGATGGTTTCCGTGCTTTGGCGTATGTCGAGAACGGCACAGCCCGCCTGCTGTCGAGGAACGGAAATTGGTTCAAGAGCTTTCCCGTGCTCTGCGACAGTCTCGCGTCAGATTTGCGCGTCAGAAGTGCGGTGCTGGATGGCGAGATCGTCTGCCTCGACAAGCAGGGCCACACTCAATTCAATCAATTGCTCTACCGGCGCGGCGATCCGTGCTTCTACGCCTTCGATTTGCTGTTCCTGAATGGGCGCGATCTTCGCAAGCTCCCATTGATTGAGCGCAAGGCGAGAGCTGGTGTGACGGTCCTTCCACAAAAGGAAGAATTGTGTTAGCCAAAGCCACTGATTCCGAGTAATCCGGCGGCGTTTCCCTCGACACGAAGGCTTCGCATCGCGCCTTTCTGGGGAGAGTGGACGTGATGGCGTGAATGTATCGGAAACCAAGAGAGCTGTTTATAGGCATCCTGACGCGACGTGATTCTTGGTGCTCGGGACAAGAAAGAGTCTCAGAAAAAAGAGAAGCCGCGCCAACTTGGCACGGCTGCCTTCCCACAGGTCTGCTGCATTATTTCCGTTTGCGACGAAACAATCTGGCGACTCCGACAAGGCCGCTGCCGAATAACACGAGACTCGCGGGTTCAGGCACTGGCGGCGCCGGTGCTGGGACAAAATTGGCGGAGTATGAGATGCCGCCCGGCGCAATCCCTGCAGGCGTATTCATCGCGCTCAATATGGTCGCGAGGTCACCGGAATCTTGGCTTGTAAATAAGCCGCTGTACGCAGACGAACCCGTTGCAGAGGTGCCGATATACCCGTTGACACCGACCGAGAACGAAATGGTAACGTGGGTTGCGGAGGCGTCATTCGTCAGCGTAAAAGCGGTAGCCACGCCACCGAAGTGCGGAGTGCAAGACTGATTCGGCGCAGCCAGTTGAGCCAGTGTCAAGGTGGCGCAATCAACGCCACCGCCGGGAACGAGGGTGGTGAGGTCGAATATGACGTTCGACCCGCCGATAAACGTGATCCACGCGGGAAGACTTGCGGAACCGCTCACCGGTAATGGCGGGAACTGCAGGTCCTGAATTGTGCCTTCCGCCGGTCCTGGCGCAGGGAAGCTTCCGGTCGAGCTGGCATTCACAGCGAAACAGCCTGCGACCCCGAGTGACGGAGTAGCGCAGGGAATCGGCCCGGAAAAGAAGTCCACGTATAGGGAACCCGCGGTGCCGATGTTCATCGATCCACTAATGTTGGTGACTCCAGTGATGGGTGCGGCGCTCGCGTTCATTCCTACGCAGCACAGCGTAAGTGCCAACGCAAGAGCCCGGAAAAAGGTCCGATTCATGAGGAAGCCTCCCAGCTCGGTGAAACAGAGTGACGACATTGGGCCGATGTTGTGAGGCCCGCGAATAGCAGGAGCAATTCAGTCGCCACGCCTTCGCGACCAAAGGCAAAACGTAAGCACCTGAATCTAGGAATATCCCATCATTGAGCTCTTGGTTTAGTAAGGTAGGGGCATTGCGCAAGTAGCAATCCATTGCACTTATGAAGGGAAAAGAGATCGTCCGGTTGGGGATGCAGAATCAGATGCGGTTCTTTTCGCCTATCTGAAAACAGTGCTGCCCTCCCCGATCCAACCTATGTCGCTAGAGCGGCGACCTGCCCCATTCGCCCATCCGATTGGCTTTTTGAGATCAAGCACGATGGTTTCCGTGCTTTGGCGTATGTCGAGAAGCACAGCCCGCCTGCTGTCACGGAATGAGAATTGGTTTGAAAAGTTCGCCACATTAACCGTACCCGTTATGCTCTGCGTCGCGGGGAAATTACCTACGCTAACCGGCACCGGCAGCGGGCTTACGATGGTAACCGGTGCCTCTTGGGTTCCTGTGGGACTGTTGTTTCGAGACTGCGCCCCAGCGGGACGGCTGGTGAGCGTTGCCAGAATCGCTCCGAGGACAAGCACTGCCAGTGCCGGCACGATTTTGCTGACTTTCATTGGTGTTCTCCCTTCGACGGAAATAATGACTGAGCAGCAACCGCATAGCGGCTCCTGTTCTCGGCAAAAGGAGCTAGATGAGTCGCCCACCATGACCAGCTTTTCAAGCTCCGTCAGATCACAAGAACCTTGCGGGGATTGGTGGGTGGGCTTTCTCAACAAGATAAACGATTTTGGATTAAAACTTCCCGTCGCTCCGGGTAAGTGGCGTCAAACCAGTTCCGCTTTCCAGTGGCGAATCGTGCCATTTGAGTTCGCAGCCGAAGCAGAAGGCCATCGCGTTCTCGGGCAGATGCCGCGTAGGGATATACCTGCGGCTAAGTAGATGAGACCAACAGGTAGCAGGCTTGCTGCATCTCGGCATTCCCAGCCTGGGCGGTCCGACGCAGCGCCCGCCGTCCCGCTCGAACATTTTTTGTTTAGCTTCCGCATCGTGTTTTCGTCGGTAACCAAAATTTGGATGTGCCGATTTCCGGCCACGTACGTTCCAATTCGGCGACTCTTGCTATCCAGAAATACGGTGTAAGGACGGTGAGATTAAACGGTGGCGGCGCCGAGACTCTAGAGCCCTTTTCACCGCCTTCCCGCGAAGGGGTAGCCAGAACACGATCCAGCAACCCTCCTACCAATAGGGTGAACTTCGCCCCGAAGAAATATAGGTTCGAAGAGATAAAATTCGGGCGCAAACGGCCCTTTCCTTCCGTTCCGGACGGGGCGAAGCCATAAAAAGGCCACGTTATCGAACGAAGAGAGCGTCTTGCCCGAGCCATCGTGTGCGTTGGGCGTAGTCGCCCTCGACGGTTCGCGCCCAAATGCTGTATTTGAATTTGGAGCCTTGCACAGGTGCCTGATGTTGGGGCATTCCTTCAGGTGAGGGAAGTTGAGGCACTTTGGATTTTGCCCGCTCGGTACGCGAACCTGAAGCCAGTCACAAGCTGGTGTGACCGTTCTACCACAGGAGGAAGAATTATGTTAGCCAAAGCCACTGATTCCGAGTATCCTGCAGCGTTTCCCCTGAGACGAAGGCTTCGCGTCACGCCTCTCTGGGGAGGGTGGGCATGATGGCGAGGCCTTTGCTTTTTATATCGCGCCAGCGGAAGCAGCCGGCGCACCTTAATCTAAGTTCACGGTTGTACTTCCCGTCACTTGTGGCGGTGGTTTCTGCCCCGCCTTCAGCACCCCAATGGTTTGCAGTAATTGGATGGTGTTCAATGCGGGACCGCGAAAATGCCACCGAACATTATCCCAAGTGACGTTATGCCACTCGTAAGATCCACCCGAGTAGAACACGTCGCAATTTCTAACGACGCAGTTTACGAGGTGCGAGTTTTCCAACTCTAATGTCTCTTGCTCAATCTTGTCGTTCTCGCGCTTCAGCATAGCGGCGCGAATTATACGCCCCAAGACGGGTCATCGTGACGGGCCGCTAGGTTCTGCCCAACTTCTGCCCAGACTTTTTTGCCGGCTTCGATCTTGAGAGCAGCGTCATTCAGGTCAGACTCGCTCACGACGTTATAGCGGTCAAATGCGCTGCGGCACGGTGTTGGTGTCTGGTCCGATGTTATTTTCTGTGAACCACGGCAGAAACGAATAAAGCCTCTCTGAGGTTGGCCTCGTCGAGGACCTTTAAGCGGAGAACTACGAAGCGATAGAACCGGTACTCCGAATTGAACTGGTCAGCGTGGGTGTTTTTCCAGCTTTTGTAAGCGGGGAATCGCTTCGCAAACGACTCCTCAGCTTCATGGCCTTCTGTCTCTTCTGCCTGAATACCTGTTCCGAACAACTGCAATCCCCTGTCTGGACCCAGCCATTGCTGATTTGGCGTGTAGATCGCCGCGGCCATAGACGAGTTCGTCGCCAGATTGCGGCAGTGCGTGGAACGGATATGCGAGAGGAAGTAGAGTTCAAGCTCGTCCGAGTAGGAGAAGTAGACGGTGTTGATGTGCGCCAGGGCCTCCGGCGTAACCGTGCTCATCGCACAAAGCGTGTTCGCTTCGAGGATGTCCAATACCGCCCGGTGTACTTGTTCTTCGGACAATGGTTTGTCGAGTTGCGTTCCGGCCACATTCTGTGCAGTGATGTTGGTGAGCGTCATGCGTCACAGCACCTCTCACTAATCGAACGCCAGGCAAAACCACTCCCAGTGTAGCCGATGATAAATCCGCATATCGTAAGTTACGAATTTGCACCTAGTGCGGTGCAATGGGGGAGGGGCAGAATCATGCGGTTCGTTCGCTATATTGAAAACAGTGCTTCTCTCGCCCATCCAATTTGTTGGTTTTGGTGCGGGGCGCAGCACGGTTGATTGCCGGGTGGTTCTCGTAGATGCCGCCGGGACGGAGACAAGCGGTCACGAGCCTCGAGCAGAAGCTTATAGACGAGATCGAAGCGCTCAAATAGCCCATTTTGCCGAATCGAATCTTTGAGGAGTTAAAGAAAGCTTGGAATGCTGTCGGCTCGGCGGCAGCGCCACCTTCCCAAGCGAGATCTTCCAATCTCAGGCAACCTTCCCGCCATCCCAGGGGATAGGCGCTTATGCCAGCAAAATGAGGCGGCTCGCTGAAAAGGTTGGGGGAGTAGCGACGTCAGGCCCGGAATCTCCTCCGTATCACACCTAGAATCCCGAACGCACCGCTGCTCAGGAGGAGGAGCGTGGATGGTTCCGGCACCGGAGCAACGTTATAGCTAAGCGTGCCGGCTCTGTCATTCGAGTGATCCGGTACATCCGTATCCAGATTCGTCCAGGGATCGGTGGTGGTGTTGCCGTCGATCAAGGTTATGGTAAGGAACCGGTGGTCCCCGCCGCCACCTATGAAAGATACCGATGCGGTACCGAAGAGTGTATCGTTGCCGGCATCGAACTGCAGCGAGATCGTCCAGACCAATGCCGCACACTGCGTCTGCCCGAAGCTGCACCCGAAACCTGTCGAGTCGATGCTCAAGGCAGTCACAGGCCAGTCCATTCCGCTAGGCGCTGCCCCCAGAGTAAATGTTCCGGTAAAGGGCCCACCATGCGTGCAGCATCCCGAGCCGGATGTCTGAGTGGCTATGCCGCTGATCGCGATTGTTTCCCCGGCAACTGGCACAACGCTGTCGGCATGTGCGACGACCATGGCTGGCAATAGCAGTAAAGCCAACGCGATGACGAGCACGAGTCGCTTCATATTCGCTCTCTCCCTTGGCAAGCTTTACCGATTAAGTTTACGACGCATGGCTCCCACAAAGCCTGCCAAACCGGTGCCCAGCAGAACAAACAACCCGAGCTCTGGAACTGGAGGTACCGTTCAGGACAATAAGTCCCCCCTCTTCTCTGCCGAATCGAGCAATTGAATCCCCATTCTTGATGAAGAAAAGAAAGGGCGATTGCCTACCCCTCAGCAAGGAGAAGTGCAGGGCGTTGCATTTCAGTACACGATTACTTCCCGCAATCCCAGGGGATCGGCCCGGATGTCGCCTTCGCATCACACCCCTCAGGGGTTAAAAGCCTCATCATTGACGGCTCTGGGAGCACGGCTGAAGCCGTGGCCCTTCCCAAAACCTGCTCTGCCCAAAAACCGTCTATGAAATGACTTGCAGGGCCGCATTTTCTTGGTCCGGTCGGCACTGAATTCAATATAGGCGCTCAGCCGGCAAGCTGTTCCGGTTAGCCCTTCTGGGGGATTGGCAAGCATGCGCATCAGGGCCATCTTGGGCATTGCTCCGTGCTATCTACTCACCAACTCTCCCAAGCACGGGCAAAGGGCCTACACGGCGACCACCTGTAGGCCCATTTTTGCGACAGACGAAGCCTTACCACAACGGATCCGTCTGCCGAATACGATCTGACCCTAGCAGCGGTAACGGCGGTACTCAAGCAGGCCGCGCGTCACGAAAACTTGCGACGGTGGTTCTTGACATGCTGCGCGCCGAGGTACGAATGACTGAGATCAACGTGGGCCATGAAGGCTACCAGGGCGCCATTACGCTGTTGCAGGGCCGGATTTGTCGACAACACGGTGCCGCATGCCGGGCACTTGACGCCCCTTGCCGGTCCAGATCCGACCCAGTGGCACTCCCACTCCCGACCGGCGTACAGGATTTTCATTCGACCTTCTCGCGAGTCCGTGCCCATGGCCGCACGGGTGCTCGAGAACTCTACCCTTGAACAAACAGAAACGCCACCCAAAAAAGGCAAAAGTAGGGTCACTTCCGCAGCTTGCGTCGGGCCAGGCCGGCCGCCGCCGCCAATCCGCTGCCCAGCAGCAGCAGGCTCGATGGTTCTGGAGTATGACCAGTCACGGTGACACCGGGACTCTCGGAGACATCGAAATTCCATCCATTACTAGGGTTGCTGGTAATGGCGAACCCAAGAAAGCCGGCCGAACTGTAGTTCCAGCCAATATGGGTATAGGCAGAAGACGCAGGAAAAGCTGCCACCCAATACGTGACTCCGGAAGCGAGGAACGGATGAAGATTCGAGGTGAGCTGGAAAAGCTGGGAAGTGGGGTAAGTCGGGATGTTGGTAACTAACCACTGTTCCAGAACTATGGAAGCATTCGGCATCCCCGACAAATCCGGGAGCAGTTCGACAATGATGGAATTGTTTCCGCCCCAATTGGTAAGAGGAATATCGATTTCCGTCAGGAAGAGGCCGTTGCCAACGCAACTGGTGGCTAACTGCTGCGCATTCGTCACCGCAAAAGTTGAAGAGCTGTGAGTACCGCCCGGACCAAGGTTGTTGCAAACCACGGAATCGGCGAAAGCTGAACTCGACAGCGCAAGGCACAGCACGGCCACGCTGAGAATGGCAACACACAGATTCTTGCTGGCTAGCACGAGATCCTCCACAGAGACGCTGGGCCCAGAAAGCGTCAACAAAGGAAGGAACACTTCGTTGCGGCAAACTTGCACATAAATGCAGCAATCTGGCAACCACCGAAGCCCTTCAATTTGAGCGAAATGTAAGTAGCTGAAAATAAGACAACAGTGCAAGTTTTCCGACTCTTAGGCCTGTGCCCAGTGAAACCCCTTAGGCGCAAAAAGATGCACATTGCTGGGAAATGTCTTACTCAACCAGCGTGCCAACTCTGCAGCGGGTATCGAAAAGGGCCTGGCCCAAAACAGCGATGTGGATCGCCCGTGTCGCACAAGGTTCCGGTCCTTACGCACGCTGGGACTTTATTGGTATGCTGCGCTCAACTGTCGCCCGCTGATGGGTGCAAGACACATTGCAGAACTCGGGAAGTCAGAGAGGACTCATGTCCACACAAGTCACGACGGCGAGCGCGCCCGCGCCGGTTGTTGAACCGGCCGCCGCTGCTGCGGCGCCGGCGCCGGCCAGTGCAGCGATGCCGACGGCGCAGGTGATTTCGACCATGCTGCAGTTCGCGAAAGGCGTCAGCGACTTGATCATCTCGCCGGGACGGCCGCCGCAGGTGGAGCTGTCGGGCAAGCTGGTGCCGGTGCCGATCGCGGGACTGGCGAAGCTGACCGCGGATGACACCGCCCGGATTGCCGCCGACCTGCTCGGCCAGAACAAGCAGGCGGTACAGACATTGAAAGAGCACGGGTCGACCGACCTGTCATATTCGCTGCCACAGCAGGGCCGGTTCCGGGTCAATATTTTTCGGCAGCGGGGAACCTACGCCGCGGTGATGAGAGTGATCCCGACCAGGATCCCGACGTTCGAAGACCTGAAGCTGCCCGAGCAATTAAAGAAAATCGCGGAGTTGAAGAACGGCGTGGTGCTGGTAACCGGCCCGACCGGGTCGGGGAAATCGAGCACGCTGGCGGCGATCATCGACGTGATCAACAGCAATTACGCGGAGCACATCATCACCATCGAGGATCCGATCGAGTTCCTGCACCCGCACAAGAAGGCGACGATCCACCAGCGCGAACTGCACAGCGACACGCCAAGTTTCGCGCTGGCGCTGCGCGCGGCGCTGCGACAGGCGCCGAAGGTGATCCTGGTGGGTGAAATGCGCGACAAGGAGACGATTGAGATCGCGTTGACGGCAGCCGAAACCGGGCACCTGGTGTTCTCGACGCTGCACACGATCGACGCGCCCAAAACGGTGGAACGCATTATCGGAGTATTTCCGATGGGAGATCAGGCGGCGATCCGGCAGAGGCTGGGGGCTTCGTTCCGCTACTTTATTTCGCAACGACTGTTGCCCAGGAAGGACGGCAAAGGGCGAGTGGCGGCACTGGAAATCCTGAAATCCACCATGCGCACCCGCGACTACGTGGAGAGAGGCGAGCAGGAAGGCCGGTCGCTGCTGGACGCGATGAAAGACGGCGCGATCGAGGGGATGCAACATTTCGACGGCGAGATCGAGAAACTGATCCGGGACGGCGTTATCGACATGAAGACGGGGTTGGCGTATGCGAGCAACGCCGGCAACCTGCGGCTGCAGTTGGCCGACCTAGGTTCAGCCGAGCTGGAGCAGGAAGACCTCATCGAGCGCTAGGCGAGATGGGGGCGCGCAGGGGCTGGGCTAAGTCGTACGGAACGACCGCCATCTGCTGGTCGCCCAGACTTATTGGACGCGGCTGAGCCCTTCGTAAATCCAAATCCCGGCGATTACCAGGATGAGCAGGCCGGAGGCGCCGCCCAGGATGCGCACCGGCAGATTCACCTTGTTAAGCCGCGCGATCACCTGCTGCTGTTCCACCTGCATGTGGGATTCGGAGTCGTTCAAAAAGAGCTGATCGTCCTCGCGCATCGCCAAAGTGCTGCGGTAGATGAGGAGAATGATCAGGACGAAGGTCAGCACGCCCCAGATAGCCAGCAGGTAGGTCAACGTCGATGACATGCGCCACCTCAGTTGTTAGGTTCCCAGGCCCCAAACCCGCGGGACCTCAGGAAATTATATGCCTGCGGGAAAGCTGAAAACTGGGATTATTTTCGCCGTCCTTGGATCAATGCCCGTAAGTGGAAGGTGAACTGCGATTTGGCAAGGTGCGACGAAAAGGCCCGGTTCGACATCTAATCAGTGGGATTCCAAGAGCCAATACGCCTGTCACGCAAGCCTGTGACCTGATAGGTTTAAATGCTATAATCCTGCTCGTAAATCATTCCGAGGAGAAGAAATGGCAACCACCACGACCACCCCCACCAAAACCGCACCGATCAACATGACACCGAACGCAATCGCGAAGGTGAAGGAGATCATGTCCCAGCAGAACCCGGTTCCGGCGGGGCTGCGCGTGGGCGTAGTGGGCGGCGGGTGCTCCGGATTTTCTTATTCTATGTCGTTCGAGAACGCGGCCGGTTTGATGGACAAGAGCTACGATTTTGACGGCCTCAAGGTGTTCGTGGACGCGACATCGCTGATGTATCTCAATGGCGCCCAAGTCGATTATGTCGAGACCCTCGAGGGCGCGGGCTTCAAGTTCGAGAATCCGAACGTGAAGAGCACCTGCGGTTGCGGCTCGTCCTTCAACGTGTAAGATCTTCGGCGAAACACAAGTTGCAAAGCCCCGCAGACCGCGGGGCTTTTTATTGGTTCCAAAGTTATCGCGGGTTCTGGGGTTGCTGATTTTGCTGCGGCGGTTGCTGCCCGAAAGTAGACGGCTGGCCGAAGCTGGAAGGCTGGCCAAACGACGAAGGCTGGCCAAAGGACGAGGGCTGGCCAAAGGACGAGGGCTGGCCGAAAGCTGAACCCTGCGAACCCATCCCACCTTGCTGCATCATCTGGTTCAGGGCGCCGGCAGGAGTACCGATGCCCCGGCCCGCGTTCTGGGCATTGGCGAAAACCTTACCCGTAAACGGTCCCTTGATAAGGGCGCCGCTGTCGGTGGTCGGGTCGAAAACGAAAAACCATTCGTTGTAGTGGGTCTTCTCGTTGTAAACGCGCAAGCCTTCCTTCTCGCTCATGCTGGCGACACCGATGATCGTGCCCCCGCCGACGGCATTGGTACTGGAGATCATGCTGCTGGAGCCGGTAGTGGAGTTCTGTGAAGACATCGCGTCGCCAGTCTGAGGTTGGGAATGCTCCGTTCGCAATCCACTGGTGCTATTAGTGCCGCCCAGGGTTCCACCAAAGCTTCCAGAAAGCCCGCCCATGGCTCCAGAGGAACCGCGACCGCCCAGCGATCCAAATCCGGAACTGTTGAAAGATCCAAATGTAGAACTGCTTGAGGAGCCAAATGTAGAAGGGGAGCCGAATGAAGAACTGTTCGACGATCCAAATGCCGATCGACTGGCCGGCTGTCCCACATTACCCGGCGCGCCTCCCTGCGTACCCATGGCAGAGACGGGCGTGCCGACCATGGTGGTATTCAACTTGACGTCGCCAACGTGGAGAAGCTTCCACTTGCCGTCGGCGGACATTGGATCCTTGTACTGCTTGCGCAGGAAGCGCATGTCGTTGGACTTTTCCAGTTGCTCCAGGGTTGCGGGATAGCGGCCAAATTTCTTGTAGTACTTCTTGATGGCGCGGGCGTACTGGGCTCCGCGATGGACCATTTCTTCTTCGCGGTCGCGCTGCAACTCGGTTTTCACCGCGGGAGCAGTGGCGACCATCGCAATTACCATCAACGCCATCATGAACAGGATGACAATGAGCATGTAGCCGGACTGGCCGGAACCATGGTGACCGGAGCGACGGCGAAAAGAGCAGCGCATTGCTTTCACTATACCGGGGCCCGGCTCATCCCGCGGTGAGCGGGATGGTCTGGCGGTTATTGCTGAGAAGGTCCTCGATCTCGACGGACTTGGGATTGATCTTCACCACCTTGTAACGGCGGTTGACGACCTCACCCTCTCCGGCCACGAAAACGTCGTCACCACTGCCGAGGAACACCTTGGTCGGCTCGCCGGAACCGCTGGCAAAGCCGAAGAATTTCAAGTTAATAGGCGGCGGCGGCGGCGGGCCGGTCGGGACCGGCGGTGGCGGAGGAGGAGTGTTGGCCGCCTGCTTTACCGGGTTTTCGACCGGTTTCGGAATCTCCGCATCGGCGCGGAATATGTTCCGGCCTGCCCCCTTGTATTGGGTATCTTCGCTCAGCTTCAGCAAGTCGAGGCGGAGCCGCGGATCGAGGCTGTTCTCCGAGGTCTGCGCGTTCCGGACGACGGGCGCGCGCGTGCCGCGAACGCCGCGGCGAACGCGCACCGGGGCGGGCGGCGCGGCGGGAACTGCAGCTTGCGGAGCCGAGGCGGCCGCGGCGGGCTGGCTTCCGCCGGCAAACATGCGCACCAGCAGGAAGACGGCCAGGACCATCAGGACAACCGCGATAACGGTCGCGGTACGATTTTCCGCACCCAGCTTCATTCCGCTCCGCCCTTCAAGTAGGTCTCCAAGTCGACGGTCAGGCGCACCTCTCCGCCCTGCTGCTCGGCCAGGCTCACGTCGTTCACGATAAAGAACATTTTGTCACGTTCGGCGGCGTTGATGAACTTCACAACCGCGACATAGTCGCCGATAATGTTGGCGCCGATGCGGACGTGCGTCAGTGCTGGAAGGTCGGTCTCCAGCTCGTCGTACTTCGCCGAAAGCAGGCGGACGCCGCTCGAGGAGGCTAACTTGCCCAGTTCGATGGTGAGGGAAGAGGCGCCGGTCGCAAGCCGGTCCTTGTAGAAAGTGTCAATCTGCTTGCGCGCCTCGTCCACGCGTGTCTGGACCTGGTCGGGCGGGATCACGACCTGCATCTTCTGCTGCAACTGGCGACGGACGGCGTCGAACTCCTGCCGGCGTTTGGCGCCGGCCCCGGCCACGGGCGTAAGCAGCACGATGATCGCGACGAGGTCGATGGCGAGCAGAACGCCAATCAAGGTATAAACCGATTTTCGCGCTTGGCGCAGGTTGGCCATTACTGTCCGCTCCTTTCCTGCGTCGTAGGCGCGGTGAGAGCGCCGGGAACGTACTCCGCCACAATTTCAAACTGCACCGTGTCGCCGCCCTGAGCGTCGGTATGGGGAGCGTCGGTTTCGACCCGCACCTGCGCGTGGCGGAATTCGCGCGACTTCTCCATGTTCTGCACCAACTCGATCGCCTTTTCGCGGGAAGTTCCGGCGACAATCATGTGCACTTCGATGTCATTATTCTGATCGAGGCGAGGCGTAATGGAAAGCACGTGCAGCCGCGTCGGCATGAGGTTCTCGAGATCGGCAAAGATCAGGGTCCAGGAAAACTGTTTGCGGCGAATCAGGCTGTTGAGTACCTGCGACTTATCGCGAACATCGCGATTTTCGGACTTGTTGAGGATGGCCAGGTCCTGCTGTTCCTGCCGGTTCAGCTTGTCGAGGTTGACCCTCTCCGCGGCAATTTGCCGCGAGATGACATGCCCCTGACGCCAGCCCACCACCCCGGCATGGATCAACGCCCCAGTGATGAGGGCGAGCACCAGCAACAGCGCTCCCCACTGCAGATAGAAGCGCCGCGCATTTTCGTAAGGCTCGGAAGCGAGATTGATCTTGAACTTCATGATATAGCGATTGCCCTTGTTGAGATCACCCGGCGAGTGCTCCGACCACCCCGGCCAGCAGCGCCGGCGGCACACTGCTCTGGCCTCCGATTTGCGAAGGGGTCACCAGGTCACTGACGCGGGCGCCGGTCTGGTTTTCCAACCCGGGGCCAATTCCCTCGGCGGAAGCCACTCCCCCCAGTAGGATCTGCTCAACTTTCATTCCATAATTGTCCTGGAAAAAGACGAGGGAGGAATAGATGTCATCGGCGAGAGCGGCAGCGTCCAGACGGTCGCCGTGGGCGTTTTCCAGGGTGCGGTAGAGCAGCAGGTCGCCGCTGTTGACGATGGCGACGCTGGTGCTGTTGAGGTCCACTTTCAGAATTAAAGTCGGCTGCCGGGTTTCCACCGTGCCCAGCGCCGCCAGCATCGACGGCAGCACCACGCCGGGACTATAGCCGGCATCGCGGAACACGCCCTCGTACTCGGCAAGGACGGAGGAGGGCGCCACCGCGGCAATCACCTTGACCACGCCATTGGCGCGCCGCACGTCGTAGGAAAGTGCGGCCTCGTCGGCATCGAAGGGCAGCGATTTCTTGAGCCGAAAACGGACCACCGACTCAGCGTCCTGGCGGCGCTCAGGAAACTCCTCGAAATCGAGGAGCACGATGCGGACCGCCGCGTCGGGGATCACGGCAATGACCTCGCGTGAGCGGGAACCCACCGCGGACAAGGCATCGGAAACGGCATCGCGAACGGCGGGACTGTTGGCGATATTGGGCGTGCCAAGCGCGGGGGCAAGGCTGCCGACCGGAAGCGTGCGGGCGAAAACGACGTCGACGGCGCCGGCGTCTCCGGCACGGGCGGAAATCACCCGGTCCGGCGTGAGTTCGCAGGCAATGCGTGGTTTGTGTGAGCTAGCCATTCGTGTTGGTCATCAGGTCAGCCGCGCGCGGGCGCAAGGCTAACGCGTGGTCTCGATAAACGTGACCTTGTTGATCTCCTTCAGCGTGGTGATGCCGGCTTTTACTTTATCAAGCGCCGACTCGCGCAGGAAATGCATTCCTTCTTCGCGGGCGGCGCGGCGGATTTCCGAGGTTGGTTTGCGGTCCAGGATCATCTCCCGGGTGCGGTCGCTCAGCTCCATCAGCTCCGAGATCGCC
>DATDMO010000092.1:0-11631 GCA_036518755.1 Candidatus Acidiferrales bacterium
AGCCTGGGCAGCGGTTTTCCAAGGAACGAAAACTCGCTGATCGGCGTCGTCAAGCGCCGAAATTGCGACCAGGAGAGATCCGTCAACGGCTCAGTGGTGGAGCTGGCAATCGGATTGATGCTGAGTTCGGGAGAACTCACATTATTCAGGCTGATATTTTCGGTAAACGTCTGATAGCCGATGCTGTAATGAAAACTCCAATCTTTCAGAGTGTAATCGAATCCGCCGGTAAAGCGGTTCGTGTAGTCATTGAGCGGTGCGAAGAGATAATACGGATTCGCGCGCGCAAACGTTCCCCAAAAGCCCGGCGAGCCGAGAAAGTCGAGCGACCGCGTTGTAAACGTATTGCCTTCATCCGACGGCCGGTAATAATTGAAATGGAAACGCAGGTTATTGGTGGCGTGCAGGGTGAAATCCACCGAGCCGAATTTGCGGACCGTTGCCCAGTCGTGATTGCTTGTCAAGCCCTTCGAAAGTCCGGTGCCTACCGCGGCGATCGGCAGGACCACATTGTCGTTCTGGTTCCAGAAGTAGTAGCTCTGCCGCCAGTCCACGCGCAAATCGTAGAGCTTGTTCTTCGAAATCGTGAATTGCGCGGTTGGAAACGGGTCCCCTCCTAAGCTGGTCGTCTGAAGGGAAAAACGATCCGCAAAGGGGTTCTTGCCATCCTGTGATTCCCCGAAGAGGCTCAGGTCCAGCACGCGGAAACCGCGCCCGAGATCGAACATCTCGCGGAACTGCGGTTTATAGCCCTTGATGTCGTCAAATCGATACCCAGCTGTTGCGGAACCAGAAAGATTGAAATCTCCCAGAGCGATTGGGGCCGCTTGGGAATCATCCTGTGCCTCCGCAAAGGGCGCAAACATCAGCAGAACCGCGACAAACGACAGGAAGCCGGCGCCCCGTATCATGATGCCCCCTTCATCGCAGGAAGTTCACGTCCAGGTTTGATCCGTGCACGGTCACGTGGCAGCGCACGCATTCGCCGCTGGTCTGGAATCCCAGACGGCTGTGGGGAACCTGCGCCTGCCCGTGAAAACCAGTGTGGCATTGCAGGCAAAGCTGACGGCCTTCGCGTCGCACCAGGAGCATGCGGTTCGTGCTTCCGTGCGGGTTGTGACAGGTGACGCAGCCCTCCACTTTCACGGCTGGATGCTCGTAAACAAACGGGCCGCGCTTCTCGACATGGCACTTCACGCAGGTTTCCGATCTGGGATTGTTGAGGCTGGCCATGTTTTCCGTGCCATGAGGATTGTGACAATCCGAGCACTTCATCAGTCCTTCGGGCACGCGATGGTGCTCAGGCAGCGCGAACTGCGCCTGAATCGTCCGATGACACCCGAAACACAGCGCCGGTTCCGATTGCTTTAGCAGGCTGTTGTGAAGCCAGCGCGTTTCATCGACAAGCTGCGGTAGTTGGAAAAAATATCCCTGCGGATAGCTTAGATCACCCTTGCTCGCGTCTTTCACTTCGTCGACAAGGTGCGCGGCATGGCATTGATTGCACGAAACGCCGTGGCCCGCGTGCTCGGAGTGTGCGAAAAGTTCTTGCTGCTTGCTGGTGGTGTGGCAGGTAAGGCAGCGCGCGCCGTTCTCCTCAGGCGTTCCCCTAAACGAGAAGAGTGGATGTTCCCTCAGCGCCTTGGCGATATCGGCATCGTCGCCATGGGCTGCCTCCACCGCGTCGGCGTGCGCCTTCGCCGGACCGTGACACGTTTCGCAACCCTGAATGTAATTCTTCCCGGGAAAGACAATCTTCGAGTGACTCGTCTTCTGATACTCAACCGTCTCGTCCTTGTGGCAATCTCTGCATCGCTCCGTCCCGGCAAAGGCGCTGGCGGGTGCATCAAAATCCGGCACACGGCTTGCGACCGACGGACCTTGAGTGGACTCGGGGCGTTTTTGCGCGAGGCTCCCCGTTGCGGTGCAGGTCAGTAAGAAAGCAAGCAGAGCCGCCTGGACGAGACATTGCCCGCGAATCTGGTCTGCTCGCGATTCCTTGGCACGCGCTGCTATGGCGAACACCACAGGCATCGAGTTAACCTGCCGATACTGGATAAAGGTTTGCGCTCTCGGCCCGATTCCTAGAGAGCGCGAAGTCGGGCCAGTGGTATTTCGTCAATTCCGTCTTGCCTGTATACCAACTCGGGTCACACTGTCAGGATGATCAGTGTGGCCAAGCAAGCGACGTGCCAATTGGGTTAAAGCTGTTCCTGGCACCGGCGAAATAGCATACCTCCCGCCGCCCACCATGGAAATCTCACCGAAGATTTCCATAGTATTCAAGGACGCTTCGTTACGGCCCGGATCGAAGAACTCCGAAAGACGGCTCCGCTCGAGGAAATATCCGTCGACAGGCCCTTGTCGCCGGTACCACCCATGGAATGTTCCCGAAATGACCCCGAGAGCGCATCCGTCTCCCGTTTCGGCAATCTCAACCAACAACTTATCCATTCATCCCTTGTGGCGATGTGACCCGGATCACATGTTCGCGTGACGACTGTCACGGATATGAACTTGCCTGGACCGGATGAGCATGAGTTTCAATGAGACGTCTGCACTCATTGGAATTGGGTGCTACACTACCGCCGACCGACGGCGAGAGCAGCGCTTTTGCGTAATGCTGTCTTAATCCTGCCTTAATCTGCGGCCACGCATACTGCTGACAGCTATTTCCGAAGGAGGGTCTCTGTGAAGCTTCCCGCTAAGAATGCTCTTACTGTGGCCCTGGCTCTGCTCGCGGCTGGCACTTTCTCTTTCGCGCGCCCCGATCGCGGCTACCATCTTTTGCAAACATACAAGTTTGCCGCCGCGCCGGGCAGCACCATGGAATATTTTGATTACGTCACGGTTGATCCAGTGGCCCGCCGCGTTTATTTATCTCGCGGCAGCGCCGTCGAAGTGATGAACGCTGATACGGGCGCGCTCGTCGGCTACATCCCCGGATTCAAACGGCAGCATGGAGTTGCTCTCGCGCCTGAATTGAATCGCGGCTTTATCAGCGATGGTGAACTCGCCCGGGTAACCATCTTCGACCTGAAAACCCTGAAGACGTTGGGCCAGGTCAAAGCCGACCCTGATACCGATTGTGTCGTTTACGATCCCGCAACGAAGCGCGTCTTTTCCATGAATGGCGATAGCAGTAGCTCTACCGTGATCGACGCCAAAACCGGCACCGTGATCAAAACGATTGCTCTCGGTGGTTCTCCCGAATTCGCCGTTGCGGATGGAAAAGGAATGATCTACGCGAATCTTTCCGATAAGAATCAGGTGGCCGCGATTGACGCCCGCACCCTGGAAGTCAAATCGAAGTGGTCCACGGCCCCCTCCGGAGGTTCTACCGCTCTAGCGATCGACCGCGAACACCGGCGTCTGTTCAGCTCCGGCCGCAATCCTCAATTGCTCGTCGTCATGGATGCGGACAGCGGGAAGATCATTCAGTCGTTTCCCATCTCGGCCGGGACCGACGCCGCCGCCTACGATCCAGATACCAAGACGATTTTCGTCTCCACTTTCACCGGGGACATCAACGTATTTCACCAAGACTCGCCCGATCAATACAGCGCCGTCGACACCATCAAGAGTCAGCTCGGTGCCAAAACCATGGGACTCGACACAAAGACGCACGATCTCTTCCTGGACACAGCGGATTTTGCCCCGGCTGGCGCGCCCACAACCGAACACCCGCGTCCGCGCCCCCGCGCCATCCTCGGCACTTTCCGTGTCTTGGTCTACGGCCCCTAACTGATTTCGGATTTCGTCGCCTTAGGGGATAGTCACCGGAACCTAGGGAAGTCGGCCGGTTTCATCCAGGTGCCTATAAAATCCTAGGCTCTCGCCGCGCAAAAGCTTCGTGATAAAGACAATCTGCCCATAGTGCATCCCGAAATGTTCCACCACATGGTAAACGGCGGCCAAACCTGTGACTGTGTAGCCCTGGATATTGAACGTTGTCCGCAAATCGCCTTCCGTGAGTCGCGCCAAAACTTCTGACGCGTCCCGCAGAGTCGCGCTCAGCTTCTCCAGCAGTGCGGAGGCGGGAATCACCTGCCGTTCCGAGAACTCAGCGGACCGGTCACGCCCGTCTCTCGAATGTTTGAATGACGAGACGAGCCACTGTCGGACGTTTCCGTTCAGGTGCAAAAGCAAATTCCCGATGCTGTTGCTGGCCTCGTTCGGCCGCCACCACACTTGCTCGTCGGTAAGTGATTCCACGCACTCGCGGAGCCGGGGCCAATATTCCTCGCACAACTGCGCGCGGGAAAACTCAAGAAACATCGCGGATGCACTCGATTCAGCCATCGTTGTCACCCTTCTTTTTCCCAAGAGTTTCGGTGCCGCGCGGAGATGCTTCGCCCTGCAATGCCGCGTAAAATTCCGCCTCTTCTTGCTGATGGACTTCCAGTTCCTTTCGTGTCGGCGCGTTTTCCGCGCGCTCGGACCAAAACTCCCTCAGCGCCGCATCAATTCGCGATTTGTCCAAATCCGTCGCGCTGTGTTCGCGTTTGTAGGTCATATACGTGACGATGGCTTGCGCCTCTTCTCGTGCGAACACCGAAAGACGATGCCGCGCATAGTCGCTCCATCTAATTGCGCCATAGCGTCTGGGATTTACCGGCCGGTTTCCACCCGAGCTGCGATGAAATGTGCGCGATCCCACGGCCACGTCGGTCGAAACAGTTGCAAATCCGTGCCACAAATGAAACAGAGGCTCCGCTGTAAGGAGCTCCTCGCGCAGATCGGCCACCAGGTAGGCGGGAAGAAAAAAGCGAAAACCGCCCTCGGAGAAAAAGTCGAGCGCGCAGTAGCGGGCGTCCAGCATCTTTGAATCGAGTGTTCTCCAGTCGTTTTTACCGGCAAACGCGCCAACTTCCTCGAAAGGTTCAGAGCCGTCAAATGACCCTTGAAGAAATGGATCGCCCGGGTATGGAGTTGCGGAGAACGCATCCCGAATCCGTTCGATGACTTCGTCCTTCTGCATCGCGAAGTCCTCCACTGAGGTGCATCTGGACTTCCCGAAATCGTACACCACATCCCCATCACAAGTTGTGGCTGTTAGTGGGGCGTAAGTTTGGCTCGGAAGTCAGCGACGCCCTAAAATTGCCAGTAGAGGGTCCCGCCGCTGGTGCCTACGTCAAAGGCAGGAATAAGCCTCGACACACGATGCACGGGGCTCCCGGGCAAATCGGGGTTGTGGTGATGCCTGTAGATGTATCTCCCCTCCATGAATCCCATGGCGCTTCCGACGAATACATCGGAGACCCAATGCTGGCGCCCCGACACTCGAGAAGCGCTCACGATCGAAGCGAGCGTAAAGCCAATGATTGGCACCGCGATGTGCTGCCCTCCATATTCATAGGCAACCACGGTTGCAACGGCGAACGAACCTGTCGCGTGTCCCGAGTAAAACGATGTTCCTCCATCCCAAAACCCATTCCTGCTGATCGAACCGCTCACGTTTACAGGCCGCTCTCGTTGCGTCATCTCTTTTATAGCCAGGCCGATCAGCTCGCTGTGGGCTAACGCTTCCATGCTCAAAAATCCGGTCTCGGCCAAATGGTCTTCATGGGTTGCCTTGCTCAGAAAAAAAAGCGTCGCGGTTGCGCCGGCCAGCGTGTACGGCGCGCCTATTTGAGAAACCCGCCCACTCCAAATGTAAGTTTGCGTTCCGGCTCTCGGAAGCCCGCGCGACGTAGTTTGATCGGTCGCGATAAGAGCCGCTGAAGCACCCAGGAAAGGCAGCCCGTACTTTTCCATGGTGTGCGCGTCATAGTCGCTCACTCGGAATGGACTGGTCCACATCCGGTATTCATCGGTAAAGAAGTCTCGAAGCGCACCCTTGAAGCTGTAGTCCGATTGTGCTGCCGCCGCTGGTTCCGCCGGGGAATCCGAAGCAGAATTCGGCTGCTGAGCGGACGCGGGGAGAGCAAAAAGCACAGCTGCAACCAGCAATCGCCTACGCATCCCGCAACATGCGCCTAATAGCCTGCGTCCCGCCATACAACCTTCCCTGTATCGCTTTGAGCGGAAACCACTAGCGTCAATTCGTTAGGGTCGTAGGCTATGCCCCTCTTTCCGAGCTTCCGCCGTGCGTCTGGCCCATTCCGCACCTTCTGGACCAATCTCTGCGAATTCTTGCTTAGCATTGCAGCTCACGGCAGCGGGAACCTATTCGGACCGGAGCAGCCAAGACATAACGACAACGGTTACATGGCGCTCATCGAATACTGGCATGGCGACGATCAGCTCCAGCGGATTGGCAACCGGGATAACCGCAGGCGCAGCAACGATTACAGCTTCTGGGAACGGGTCCACCTTCCACCTTCTCCTCCGGGGTGACGGTAACAGTGTTCTGTATTGATCGGCGCCTAACACTAGCCCTTGCGGTCCGATCTCACCCCTCCCCATCCTCCATCGCAATCTCGTTCATGAATCTCACGGGGTCGCCTCGCAGCAACTTTTCGCAAAGGCGAGCCAGATGCTCCTGTTCGTGCTTGCCTAAGACGCACATCTTTGCCCGCAGCAACTTCGCGCGCTTCGGCAGAATCTCCCCCACAAGCTCCTTCCCCACCTCGGTCAAATGAACGATTGCCTTGCGGCCATCAGCCTCATCGTCGCGGCGAACCAACAGGCCCACCTTCGCCAAATTCCTGGTCACCACGCTGATGGTGCTCTCGCCGAACAGCACTCTTCCAGCCAGCCTCCCGGTCGCCATCGGCCCGTACAAAAACAAATGCTCCAGCACCCGATACTGGCTTCGGCTAAGCCCGTAGGTCGCGCACTGGTTGTCCAGCAGTGCGTCCAGCGAATAAAGTGCCTGCTCCAGGCTCGCGTAAAGCGCCAACGCGCGGATTCTCTTGTCCCTTTGCGTTTCCGGCATTTCTCACCCTCCAAAAATCAAAAAGTAGCCGCTAAGTCCCCATTTACGGGCGTTTAGCGACCGAAATTGTACGTACGAGTGAAATATGAAAAGGTTCCGACTAGTGGGACTCTTTCCTGTGGACTGGTGCTTTCGCAGCTGGCACTCGTGGCACAGGCACCCTTGCCTGTCCTCTTGATCGAGTGTTGCTCCGACTGCGACGGTTTTCTCTGTCGATCGGCGCCAACAAAAGCAAAGCGCCCCGAAAAACTTCTCGGGGCGCCGCCGCGCTAGAAAGGAACGTTGTCATCCCGAACCCGTTCGCGCGGTTTGCGAACGGTGTGAGGGATCTGCTGGTGCCTCTAACCTCTCACCTCCAGCTTCTGCCCTCTAGTAAATATCGTACTGTTCCCAATGCAGGGTGGGATCGGCCTGGATGATCACGCTCTTTCGGGTCCAGCGCTCGAGTTCCTCGATCAGCCCCGACTCGCGCGTCTTCAGCGCCTTGGCAATCTCAGGATGGACGCGCAGCGTTATGCTGCCAGACTCCATCTCCGGCGCCATTTTGCGCGCTTCGGTCTGAATTTCGTAGCACAGCGTCGGGACGGATTTCACCATGCCCGATCCCGTGCAATACGGACACGGCTGGCACAGCGTGCGTTCCAGAGCCTGCTTGGTGCGCTTGCGGGTGATGGCCACCAAACCGAATTCGTTGAACCGCAGCACCTTTGAGGGAGCTCGATCCGCGCGCAACGCATCTTCGAGCGCGGCCATTACTTTCTCCCGGTTGCGCCGCTCCTCCATGTCGATGAAGTCGATCACGATGATGCCGCCCAGGTCGCGCAGCCGCATCTGCCGGACGATTTCCTTCACTGCTTCCAGGTTCGTGCGGACAATCGTATCCTCCAGCCGGTTCGACCCCTTGCCCACAAACTTGCCCGTATTCACATCGATCGCCACAAGGGCTTCTGTGTGGTTGATCACGATGTATCCGCCCGATTTCAGCCAGACTTTCGGGCGCAGTCCCTTATCAATCTCCTGCTGGATGCCGAATTCCTCGTAAACCGGCGTTTCCTTGGTGTAAAGCTTCACGCGATTCACCAGCGCCGGCTGAAAACGGCCCATGAAATCGACGACCTTGGTGAACTCCTCCTCCGAATCCACCCAAATCGCCGTGTAGTCGGAGCTCATGTGATCGCGAAGCATCCGCTCCACGAGATTCAGGTCGCGGTGCAGCAATGACGGCGCTTTGCGCTGCTCGGAGCGTCCCTTGATTTCCGCCCACGTGCGCGTCAGAAATTCCACGTCGGCCCGAACTTCCTCCGGCGCCGCGCTTCCGGCGGCGGTGCGGACGATGAAGCCTCCGCCGGCGCTGCCCTTCGCGTCGTTCACCAGGTGCCGCAGGCGCGCCCGTTCTTCCGGCGAAGCGATTTTCCGGGAAACGCCCGTGTGATCGAGCGTCGGCATGTACACCAGGAATCGCCCGGGAAGCGCAACGTGGCTGGTGATTCGCGCGCCCTTCTTGCCCAGCGGCTCTTTCGCGATTTGGACGATAATTTCCTGGCCCTGCTTCAGGAGGTCGGCGATCAGTTGCGGGCGGCGCGCTTGTGGACGGTAATGGCCGCCATGTCCCCCGTGACCGCGTTGCGGACGTCGTCCGCGATCATCGCGCCGGCCTCGATCGCGCCCGCCTCGGCGCGCCGGATGCTGCATGCGCGCCCGAAAATCGTCGCGTATGCGAGCTTTCCACGGTTGCTGGCTCTGCGGCTGAGAATTTTCCAGAACCGTTGGCGAGACACTCTCCGCCGCAATCGCTTCGGGCGGCACCGCTAATTCCTGTTGCGCTTCATTGCCTATCTCCGGGACCGGGGCAATCATGCCTTCGGCTTCGGCGTCCGCTTCCTCCTGTTCGAGTTCTTCCTCTTCAGCTTCCGTTTCCGATCCCGTTTCCGTTTCGGTATCGTCGGTTAACGTTCCGACCAACTCTTCGTCGCCGCCCTCGGTCGCCGTTTCGGACGCGAAACCGCGAACTTCGGCTTCTCGCTCCGCCTGCTCGCTTTGGGCTTCGGCGACATGCTCTGCCAGGGACGCGGCTTCGTCGTCACTCAGGCCCGCGGTCTGTTGCGCCTCCTGTAGTTCTTCTGGGGGCACAAGGTCCGCCAATTCGGATGCTTCATCCGATTGCAGTTCGGGTTCCTCGGCGAATGCTGCGGGAGCAGACCCTGCCTCCATCGCTTCTTGGGATGCCGGTGCGCGCTGTTTCCACTTTGCCAAACTCTCACCCGGCAGCGGCTCCAGACCCGAGGATGATGGCGCCGGATACGCGGGCCGAGCGCTCTCCCGGTGCTCCGGCCGGAATTCCAACGCGCTCGATGTCGCAGCAGTCTCCGTCACAGATTCAGCGGATTCAGCCAAAATGGGTGATCGGCCCGTTTGTTCATCCGGCGAGGCACTGCTTTGTTCGGTCGCTGCGGGAGGATTCTCCGAAGGGAGTTTGTCTTTGTATCTGGCCAAGGATTCGCCGGGCAGGATCACGGAAACGTGCCCCTCACCCGCGTCGCCGGAGCGATCTTCGTAAGTTCTGGGGGACGCGTACTTCGATTGCGGCAGCTCGCGTCCATAGCGGCCACCGCCGCCCCGCCCGCCGCGTCCACGATTAAAACGTCCGCCGCGCCTGCCGCCGCGGCCAAAGTCGCGTCCCTGCCGATTTCGATCTTCGTAGCGCGGACGGTCCGGCTGTGCGGTATTCAGCGCCGGAGGCGGATTCACCGGCGAAACTTCCGGGGGTGTCGCCGGTTCGTGCGAACCGCCCTCTGGCGCGCCAAGGCTCGTATCGTCAGCGGAAATTTCGGGGGCGTGCTCTGCCGTCTCAGCCGAAGCGCTCGGAAGCCCGCCCTGATCCGTCGGGGCCGAAATCTTTTCGCCGGCTGCCTCGACGTGCTCGTCGAGCTCCTCAATCCCTTCCAGAAAGTCGGTGACGTACAGGAAGGCGTCGCTATCGAGCCCAATATCCACAAAGGACGATTGCATGCCTGGCAGCACGCGCGTCACACGCCCTTTGTAAATGCTTCCAACTAATGCAAATTCCTTTTCCCTTTCAACGTAATACTCACAAAGCTGTCCTTCTTCCAGAATCGCCACCCGCGTCTCGTGCGGGTTCGCGGAGATGACCATTTCCTTCGACATTTGAAAACTCCTCAGGGAGCATCGGGATGCGGCGGCGCAAGAATGCGCGCGCGTCGGCGGCGGTGTGGCGGAAGGTGGTGGTGCGATGTGCCTGCCACGGCGGGCCAATCAGGAAAGACCTGTAATGTGGCTGGGTTGCTTTCCTCACCCGATGCATTCCTCAATTCAAACAATTCAAAAACTTAGAAAACGCCGGGCTTCGGTTTCTGAAGCGCGGCTACCAAACTCTTCGCAACTTATTCGCGAGACTTAGTTGACGAATCGCCGCATGCGGACATTCATCACCAGTCCCAAAGCCAAAAATACAAAAGCGGTTGCCGACCCTCCGTAGCTCATCAGCGGAAGAGGTATACCGGTCACCGGCACGTACCCGATCACCATGGACGCGTTAACCAGAACGTGAAAACCGAGAATCGCCGTGACTCCCATCACGACGTACATCCCGGCGCGATCCTTGGCCTTCTGCGCGTTGTCCACCAGCCGCAAAATCAGGCCCAAGTACAACAGCAAAACCACGCAAACGCCAATGAAACCTTGCTCCTCGGCCAGCGCGGCCAGGATGAAATCCGAATACCGCACCGGCACGAAGCCGAGCTGATTCTGACTGCCTTTACTGAATCCCTTGCCCCAGAAGCCGCCGGAACCGACCGCGATTTCCGACTGCAATATCTGGTAGCCCGCGCCCCGCTGGTCTTGCTCGGGGTGCAGGAACGTCTGAATACGCTGCTGCTGGTACGGCTTCAGATGACGCCGCATGTTCCAGCCCAGCGGAATCAAGAATGCAAGAACAAGCAGGCCCACCGCTGCATGTTTCCACTCGATGCCCGCGAAGAAGGCCCCCACCACCGCAACCGGAACCAACACCAATGCCGTTCCCAGGTCAGGCTGCTTCAAAATCAAGACCACAGGAATAAGCGTTAACGCGCTGATCTTCGCCAGGTCCGTCAGCGTGAGGCGGTCGGTGTGTACTTCCGCGAAGTAACGGGCCAGCACAATGATTATAATCAACTTCATTATCTCAGACACCTGCAAATTCACCAATCCGCCGAGGGAGATCCAGCGCTTCGCTCCCAGCCGCGAAAAGCCGAGTACGAGGACAACCAGAAGGCCGGCGACGCCCACCAGGTAGAGCGCCGGCGCCTGATCCATGAGCGTGTGATAGTCAATGCGGGATATGAGGAACATTCCCAGAATTCCGATCCCGATCCACATCAACTGTTTCCACTGCATGCCCGCCATGGCGCTGGCGTGCGTGGAGGAATAAATCTCGAGCACACCCAACCCGCTGATTGCACCCACGATGGCGAGCAAAATCCAGTCGAAATCCCGAATGTGGGGCCGGTTTTTCACGGGCGTGCAGCTCCCGAATTCTCAGCCACCGGCTTCATCGCTCCCGCCGGCCGAATGACCTCGGCGGTACTCGGCGGCGCAGGCAGATGCCCGTTCTTCTTGTCGTAATAGGCTTTTACGACGTCGCGCACGATCGGTGCAGCGGAGGTGCTGCCCCATCCTCCCTCTTGAACGAGGGCCGCCACAACGATATCCGGATTGCGCCGCGGCGCATAGCCCACGAACCATCCATTTTC
>DATDMO010000093.1:0-12950 GCA_036518755.1 Candidatus Acidiferrales bacterium
GCCAGGCTTGACGGCGCTGAAACCGACGCCACTACCGGCGTTCCCGCTACGATCGCCTTCTGCACGATCTCGAAACCTCCCCGCCCGCTCACCAGCATGATGCTTTCGCTCAGCGGAACGCGATTTTCCAGCAGCGCCCAACCGATCACTTTGTCCACCGCATTGTGCCTGCCGATGTCCTCGCGCAATACGAGCAATTCGCCGCTCGCGCTAAAAAGAGCCGCCGCGTGAAGGCCGCCGGTGCGGCCAAAGACCGCTTGCGAAGCCCGCAGCTCGTCGGGAAGACGCACCAGCACTTCTGCATCCAAAATAAAATTCGGATTTGGGGGCGCCATGGTTCGTGCGCGAACCGAATCGATCGAAGCCTTGCCGCAAATCCCGCAGCTCGAGGCCGCGAAAAAATGACGCCGCATTTTCTCGAAGTCCGGCGCCGATTCCGGTGCGAGTTCCGCGCGCACTACGTTCCCGCGATTCTTTCCCTCGTCGGGAAAATCGTCTTGGAGCGCTATGATCTGCGACCGTTGCTGCACCAATCCTTCCGTGAACAAGAACCCCGCCGCCAACTCAAGGTCATTTCCCGGCGTCCGCATCGTGACGCTCAGCGGCTCGTCTCCCACGCGGATTTCCAGCGGCTCCTCGGCCGCGAGATAGTCCTCCTTGCGCCGAACCTTGCCGTCATCCCACTCTGAAATCTGCGTCAAATCAACGCTGCGCGTTTTTCCAGCCAAGCAGTCTCTCCAAACATCTCCGCGAACGCCCCAAAGCGCGGACGCTCAAGCATACATCCGAGCCCCCACTCCTTCGCCGCATAAAAAGCATCGCGCGCTAAGTAAGCGTTCACGCAAGGGAAGCGTCAATTGCAGGAAGGGATTTTCGTTAATCGTTCGACCGCTTAGTTATTTGAGGGAAAAAAGTTATTGCTGGATCGCCAAAACATCTCCGGCTTGCAGCGACCGCTCGGTCAAAAATGGGTTCGCCTGCTTCAGAGCAGACACCGTCGTCTGGTGCGCGCGCGCAATCGAATACAGTGTCTCGCCGCGCTTTACGCGATGCGCTTGAGATTCCCCCGAGGCACGGTGTGCGGATACGCTTTCAACCCTTGCCTTCGAATTCTCTGCCGACCTTGCTCGCGCTGGCTCGGAAGGTGCGGCGGCTGCGTAGATGCGCAGCCTCGTGCCGCGTCGCACGCGATGCCCGGACATATGGTTCCATCGCCGAATCTGAGCCACGCTCACGTCAAACCGGTCCGCAATCCCTTCAAGCGTGTCGCCGCGCTGCACGCGATAGCGGACCATCCGAACCACAGGCGGAGCTGTCGGCACATCCAGCAAAAATCCCGCCGGAACCACCGCGTGCGGCTCCAAATGATTTGCCGCCTCGAGCGCGGACACCGTCACGCGATAATGCTTCGCGATATCCGAAAGCGTTTCTCCCTGCTCCGTCGTGTGCAGTCGCCAACTGGTCCACTTGTCTGCCGGCACTTGTTGAATATTCTCGTCGAAAGTGTGGCCTGTCCCGGCGGGCACCAGTAGGTGAAATCCCGATTCATTCGGCGTTGCATTGTGGAGCAATACCGGATTGAGCGCGTGAATGTCGTCCAAATCCGCTCCCGCCGCGTCCGCCACTAGATGAAGGTCGATTGGGTGATCCAGGGTAATCGTGTCTGCCGGAAGCGGCTTCTCCGGCGTCACCTGCACTCCATAAAGCGCCGGAGCCTTCGCCACCAGCGCCAGCGCAAGAATAATCGGAACGTAATTTTTTGTTTCCGCCGGCAGCGCATTGCGCTTTTGCAGTTCCCAGAAGTCAGCATAGCCGGTGCGCTCGATTCCGCGCGCCACGTTAAGCGGCCCGGAATTGTAAGCGGCCATCACCAAATACCAGTCGCCAAACATGCTATAAAGGTCTCGCAGATGCCGCGCCGCCGCTCGCGTGGCCTTTTCAGGATCGCTGCGCTCGTCCACCCACCGCGTGCGCTCCAGATCGTATTCCTCGCCGCGATACGGCATGAATTGCCAGATTCCTCGCGCCCCCGCCCTCGAAACCGCATCCGGCTGGAACGCGCTCTCGGCCTGCGCCAGAAAGATCAAGTCCTGCGGGACTCCTTCTTCGCGGAGCACGCGCCGGATCATCGCGCCGTATCTTCCCTCTCGCTCCAAGCCTCGCGTAACGATTGCTCGGCCGCGCGTGGTCGTAAAAAAGCTCAAATATTGCAGCACCGAATCGTTCACCGTCAGCGGCAAATCGTGCCGGACGCTGATTAGTTCTCGCTCCGCCTTCGCGGCCAGCCGGGGATCGCCCGCCGGCAGCGTCAGATCGGCGATGTCATCGATAGGCGCCGGCTGCTCGGGCGTTTCCGCCGCCTCTTCAGTTGCTTCTTCGGCTTCGTCAGTTTCGTCGGCATTCAGCTCGTCGGAATGCGTCGCTTCGCCGATCTCATCGAACAGCTTCAGAAGCCGCGGATCGGCATCTCTTCGGAAACCGCTGGTGAGAATTAGATTAATTGCTTCGTCGAAATCGGCTTGGGCCTTCGCCACGTTCCCAACCGTGTAATCTTGCTGACCTTTATCAAAGCTCTTCTGAACCTGTTCCACCAGGACGTCAATTGCCGGGCGCATCGAAGCAATTGCCGAAGCGGGCGGCTGGGCGGGTAGCGGAAGCGAAAGACGGGCATAGTCAGGCGTCGGCGCAGGTGCCGGGGCAACCACCGGCGGCCTCACGTGAACCTGTTTACTCACAGTCTGTTCGCATCCACTGAGGAACAGTGTCCCCATTGCCACCGCAAGTCCGATTGTCGCCGCTCGATTTCTCATGTTCCGCCGTTGTCAGCTAAGGTCCTGAATCCAAACGATTCAGCCGCCGAGCCCGTTTGAGCGCAGTTCTGGTCCAGCTCTCAAATCTTACGGACCCTCTACGTTCCGGTCAATGGAACTCCAACGACTAATTCACCCACCCCATTGACGAAAACAGGACATCGAGTACTAGTCGACTTCCGTCACTTCCGACACAGCCGCCTCTTGATGAACCTACCGTGGCCCGGCCCCATCCATCATCTAGAGCCAGCCTTATAGCATTTTCCTGGAATGGATTACCAGAGTTTCCGAGGCTCCGCTCTTCGGTTTGTCGGCGGCTCCACAGAGCGCGCGAGAGCCTCTGGGTGGAAACGCGGGCCTTTCAGGCCCGCGAAGAAGCCATGGCTTCCGGGGACAGGATTGCCACTGGGAAAAACCAAGACCCAAGCCTATCCAAGCGCCTGCCGAAGATCCCCTATAAGGTCACCGGCGTCCTCGAGCCCAATGGAAACGCGAACCGTCCCCGGCTGAACCCCCGCCGCCTCCAGCTCCGATGCTGACATCTTGTAGTGCGACGTGTACACCGGCAGGATCACCAGCGATTCGACGCCGCCGAGGCTCGCCGCCAGCAGAAACACCCGGACGCGGTCGCAGAAGCGGCGCGCCGCCGTCAACCCACCCTTCAAATCGAACGCCATCATCCCGCCGAATCCGCGCATCTGTCGCTTGGCCAATTTGTGATCGGGATGCGCTGGCAACCCAGGATAATGAACGCGCGCCACCTTGGGGTGCTTCTCCAAGTAGCGCGCCACAGCCATCGCCGTTTCGCACTGCCGCTGGATCCGGATTTCCAGTGTCTTCATGCCGCGTATCAGCAGGAACGCCGCCTCGGGATCCATCGACCCGCCGATTTGGATCACGTTGGCCCGCACCCCGCGCATCAGCGACCCGCTTCCTGCCGCCACTCCAGCGATCACATCCGAATGCCCCGCCAAGTATTTCGACGCGCTGTGCAGCACGATGTTGAATCCCATCGCCAGCGGCTTCTGCAAGACCGGGCTGGCAAACGTGCTATCGACCATCGAAATCAAGCCCCATTCCTGCGCAAACGCCACGGCCTTCGCCAAGTCCACCAGCCGCAGGGTTGGATTGGTCGGAGACTCCACGTACAACACCTTCGTCCGCGGTCCGACCAGCTTTTCCATCCCGGCCAGATCGGATTCGACGTGCCGAACCGCGATGCCGAATCCAGGCAGCGTGTCGCGCAGTAGCTTGTAGCTTCCGCCGTAAAGCTGCCGCGTGGCGATCACCTCGTCGCCCGCTCGCAGCACCGAGAGTAGCGCCGCCGAAATTGCCGCCGAGCCTGACGCCGTGACTACCGCATCTTCCGCTCCCTCGAGCGCTGCGATCTTCTTCTCTGCAACGGCCAGCGTGGGATTCCCGTACCGCGAATAAATGTAGGCGGAACTTTTCCCCTCGGCCCACCTCTTCATTTCCTCCGTGCTCGCAAACGTGAAGTTCGCTGTCCGCGAAACCGTCGTGCCCACCGCGGTCCCCACGTGAAATTTTTCCTCGCCTGCGTGGATCGCCAGCGTTGCATCGCCCAATCTCTTGTCTCTGGATGGTTTCATGATCGCGGCAGATTGACGCACTTACCGGCAAAACAGCAAGCGCCAATTTGGTTCATAAGTGATGAATCCCTCGGGCTAATGAAGGTGAACAAGGCAGCGAACGTGATTCGCGGATTGGCTGATCTCCATCGTCTCTTGAATCGACGGGCGCAATGTCGCTTCTCGCCAAGGCAACGAGGTTTCGCAACGGTCTCGAAACTTCGCCTTCCCTTCACTGTTGGCTTTGACGATGCCTCCCCTCGAAAACACCCCTGCTCCGGATACCTTATATGTCAACATAGAACCAGATTAGGCCCGTTTTTCGCACGCCACATAGTCTGGAAGAGAGGACGGCGATGAAGAAGCTCGGAGTTCTGCTAGTTTTGTGTTGCTGCACTCTTTCTTTTTCGGCGTGCGCTGTCCGCGAGGCCGGCCCGTGCTACGGCGTCGGTTGTCCGGCCTTGACCTCGAGCAAAGCTCCGGCCGCAACTCAAAATGCCCAGGCTCAGCAAACCACCGCAAGCACGGCCGCTCCCGCGCCGGAACAGAAAAAGCATCACCACAAGTTCAGTCTGCGGCACCCCTTTTGACGCTTAGGCTGTCGCTGCTTCGTGCTCTTCCTCGTGGCGCGGCTTGTGCGCCGCGATTACTTTGTCCGCGATTTCCTGAGGAACAAAATCATAATGCGAAAACTCCATCGAGTAGCTGCCGCGCCCTTGCGTCATTGAAATCAGCTCGTTCGCGTAGCTCAGCATTTCCGAGAGCGGCACCTGCGCCTTTATCACCACGCTACCCGCGCGCGTTTCGCTCCCGCTGATTTTTCCCCGCCGTCCGCTGAGGTGCCCCATCAAGTCTCCCGAATATTGGTCGGGAGCGTACACTTCCACGTGCATGATGGGTTCGAGTAGGGCGGGTTTAGCCTGCTTCATCGCCTCGCGGAAAGCCAGCGAGCCCGCAATCTTAAACGCAATGTCGGACGAATCCACATCGTGGTACTTCCCGTCATACAGGCTCACGCGGAAATCCACTACCGGAAAGCCCGCCAGGAAGCCGCGTTCGGCCGACTCGCGGACGCCCTTTTCAACCGACGGAATCCAGTTCTTCGGAATCGCGCCGCCAAAAATATCGTCCACGAACTCGATCCCTTTCCCGCGTGGCAGCGGTTCCATCTTGATGCGGCACAAACCAAACTGCCCGTGCCCACCGGTCTGCTTCTTGTGTTTACCCTCGGCGTCCGCTTTGCCGCGAATGGTCTCGCGGTACGGAACCTTAGGCGGATGGAGCGTCAATTCCACGTGATACCGCTTCCGCAATTTCGCAACAACGACCTCGATGTGCTGCTGCCCCGCACCCGAAAGCAGGAACTCCTTCGTCTGCGGGTCGCGCCCAAAGCGCAGCGCCAAATCCTCCTCGAGGATTTTATGGATGGCCACCCCGATCCGGTCCTCGTCCGCGCGCGTCTTCGGCTCGATCGCAAACGTGATGGAGGGCTCGGGAATGCGCGCCGGAGAATAAAATATCGGAGCATTCTTTTCGCCCAAAGTATCGCCGGTAACAGTTTCCTTCAACTTGGCGATCGCTCCGATGTCGCCCGCGTGCAGCTCATTCACAGCCGTCGCCGTCTTGCCTTGCATCACTTGCACGTGTTGAAAGCGTTCTTGCGAGCTGCGATTGAAATTCGTCAGCGTCGCGTCGTTCTTCAACACTCCGGACATCACCTTGAAATAATTGATCCGCCCCGCAAAAGGATCGGCCACCGTCTTGAAGACGAATAGCGAAACCGGCTCCGAGTCTGCGATTTTTCGCTCGACGTCGCCCTTCTGATCGGCGCTCGCACGGCCGCTGAGCTTTCCGCGGAACGCAGGTGACGGAAAAATCTCGGCCACAAAATTCAAAATCGCGTCGCTCCCGATATTGTGCAGCGCCGAACTCAGCAGGACCGGCACTATCCGCTTCGCCAGAACTGCTTCGCGCAAGCCCTTCTTCAAATCCTCGATCGGTAGCGTTCCCTTGTCGAAAAATTCCTGCATCAATTCGTCGTCGCCCTCCGCAACCAGTTCGACCAGCGCTTCGTGCGCCTTCTTCGCCTCTTCGGCAAGGTCCTCCGGAACTTCCCCGGCCTTCGCTTTGCCGTCTCCGTCCGGCGCGTAGGTCAGCGCCTTCATCTCAATCAAATCCACAACGCCCCGGAAATTCTTGTCGGATCCAATGGGTAGTTGAACCGGAACCACGCCGCGGCCAAACACTTGTTGCAGTGACGCCAGCGCTCGCTCAAAACTCGCCAGGTCGCGATCCATCCAATTCAAAACGAACGCGCGCGGCTGATCGTATTCCGCGGCGTAGTCCCACACCTTCTCCGTGATCACCTGCACGCCCGCTGCTGCATCCACCAGAATCAGCGCGGCATCGGCGGCAATCAGCGACGATTTCGTTTCATTGATAAAAGTCGAATAACCGGGAGTATCGAGAAAATTAATCTTGATCTTTTCGGTGGGCTCAGGCGCGGGCCACTCAGCATACGCCACGCCGGTGTTAATCGAAATCTTTCTTGCGATTTCCTCTTCATCCCAGTCGGTGACCGTCGAACCGTCGCTCACCTTGCCGAGCCGGGGCGTCATCCCAGCCGTGAACAGCAACGACGACACAAGCTGGGTCTTCCCCGTGTCGCCGTGGCCTACAATGCCAACGTTGCGTATCGATTCACTGCCATAAGATTTCATGCTTCACCTCGATTGACGTAAATACAATTTTCGGAGAAACTACAAAGGGAATTTCGAGGGGACAGGCATTTCGCGAGGGTAAAATCAGGACTGCGTTTTCGTGCTTTGCGCTGCGTTCGATTGACACCACGAACCCGCCCCCTGGCGGCTGCGCGATGAACCCTCAAGCGCCCTTGCGCGGGGACGCCAAAGGCCGGAAACTCGGGATGCTAGCACACGCCAACGCCCGCGTTCAACCGCCCGTCTAATGCATGGACGCCCTGCTTGTGCCAGCCTTGAGCTTCGTCATTCTGAGCGGAGTGCGCCGGTTTTGACTTCCGTGTTCGCGTCGTATGCAAACACGCCTGCGCACGCAGTCGAAGAACCTCTCCTGGATGTAAGCATAGTGTCTCTGAAAGCAAGTCCTTGCAATGCCCACTCAGGCTCTTTACGCCTTCGCCGCGGCAAGTGGAACCGCGTCCGCAAGCCTCACCAGCCGCGCCTCGGTCACCGACGGCAGCACCCGAATACTCTGCACAATCGCTGGCGTGATTTCGCCGTCCAGTCCCACCAGCGCGAGCGCCTCGCCTCCGCCGCCGGGCGAGCGTCTCCCTAACGCAAACGTCGCAATATTCACGCCCAGATTTCCCAGCGCCGTCCCGATGCGCCCGATCACGCCCGGCACGTCCACATTCCGTGTTAGCAGCAGCGTGCCCTCAAGCGGCGCTTCGAGACTCATGCCATCTAGCGAAATAATTCGCGGTACGCCATCCTGCCCCACAATTCCTTCCAGCGTGAATTCGCGGCCATCGTTCGCAATACAAACTTCAATTGTGTTGGGAAAACCGTGTTGGTGACGCTGCGTCTTCTCCTCGACGAGCAGTCCCCGCGCTGCGGCCATCGAAGACGCATTCACCAAATTGACTTTCTCATCCAGCACCGAATTCAACGCGCCGGTCAACACCGCGCTTCGAATCATGTGCGAACCCAATTCCGCCGGCTCGCCCGCGTAACTGATGCGGATGCGGCCGAAGCTTCTCGAGGGCGCCGCCTGCGCGATAAACGATCCCAGCCGCTCGCCCAATTCCAGGTATGGTCCGATCCTCCGATACTGATCGGGGGAAAGCGCCGGCATGTTCACCGCGTTGCGAATTAATCCGTCCGCCAGATAGTCACGCACTTGCAGCGCGATAGCCGTGCCCACTTCCTCCTGCGCTTCGGCGGTTGAGCCGGCAATGTGCGGCGTCGCAATCAGATTCGGCAAGCCGATTAGCGGAGAATTTTTCGGCGGTTCCTGCGCGAACGTATCCAGCGCCGCGCCGCCCAGATGTCCCGAACGCAGCGCTTCTGCCAGCGCCGTCTCGTCAATCAACTCGCCCCGCGCACAGTTCACCAGCCGTGCGCCCTTCTTCATTTTGCCGATGGCCTCCGCGCCAATCATTTTCTCCGTAGCCGGGCTAAGCGACGTGTGCAGCGACACCACATCCGATTCCCGCAGCACCTCATCCAGCGGGACCAGTTGCACTTCCACTTCGCGCGCCACAGCAGGTGTCACGTACGGATCGTGGGCTAGCACTTTCATCTCTAGTCCTCGCGCGCGACGCGCCACTTCCATTCCTACGCGCCCCAGTCCCACCAGTCCCAGCGTTTTCCCGCGCAGCTCCGTCCCCGAAAATGCGGACTTTTCCCACTTTCCAGCCTGCGTGGACGCATTCGCTTGCGGCACCGCGCGCGCCAGCGCCAGCATCAACGCAAACGTATGCTCGGCCACGCTCACCGCGTTTCCTCCCGGCGTGTTCATCACCAAGATCCCACGCCGCGTCGCCGCCTCCACGTCCACATTGTCCACGCCGACTCCCGCGCGCCCGATCACGCGCAGCTTCCCGGCCTTTTCGATCAGCGCTGCATTCGCCTTGGTCGCGCTGCGCACGATCAACCCCTCCGCATTCCCGATTTCACTCGGCAGCGACGCCGCCGTTGGAATCAGCACTTCCCAACCCGTTTCGCGAAGCAGCTCAATGCCGCGCTCGCTGATTTTGTCCGCTACGATAATTTTCATGGCGCACAAGGTTATCGAGCACGCAGCCGGGTGTCAATCGCGCCAACGTTCGCAGAATTCGCGGCATCTTACAAAAATATGCGCGAGCTTCTGTGCTACATCCCATTCTTAGTGTGTTCCCAGAGGGCGATTTGGTCTAGAATGTCCGGCGCACAAACGGGGGATCCATCGAAATGCGCACAACTAACCTAATCAAGTGGTGCCTGGTTCTTGCGATTGCAGCCATGTGGACGTGCGCCGCTTCCGCCAAGCGCGCCAGCCGCGTGGACGACAAGGCACTCCGCGACGCCACCCAGAACGCCGACGAGTGGTTGACGAACGGCCGCGATTATACCGAGCAGCGTTACAGCCCTCTGAAAGAAATTGACGCGAGTAACGTCTCCAAATTGGGACTCGCCTGGTATTACGACACCGGCTCCGACCGCGGTACGGTTGAGACCACTCCCATCGTGTCGAATGGTGTGATGTACGCCACCCTGCCCTGGAGTGTTGTCGTCGCCCTGGACGCGCGCACTGGCGCCGAAAAGTGGCGCTGGGATCCAAAGATCAACCACATGAACTTCCCGCCCGGGTCGGTCGGTAAGCCCGATAAGGTTCGCATCGGCCCAAGCGTTTGCTGCGGTCCTGCGAACCGTGGCGTTGCGCTTTACGACGGCAAAGTCTACGTCGGCACCCTCGACTCGCGTCTCGTCGCCCTGGACAAGGACACTGGCAAAATCGTTTGGGAAGTTCAGACCATAGATAAGAACGAGGATTACAGCATCACCGGCGCTCCGCGAATTGCCAATGGCAAAGTCATCATCGGAAACGCCGGCGGCGAGTACGGCGTCCGCGGCTTCGTCACCGCCTACGACGCCGAAACGGGCAAGCAGATCTGGCGCTTTTACACCGTTCCCGGCGATCCTTCCAAACCCTTTGAGAATAGCGCCATGAAAATGGCCGCCAAGACCTGGGCGGGCGAATGGTGGAAACTCGGCGGAGGCGGAAATGTTTGGGATGGAATCACCTACGATCCCGAACTCAACATGGTTTACATCGGAATCGGCCAGGGCGGGCCGTGGGTGCAAGGCTTTCGCGATCCCATGACCAAGGACAATCTCTTTCTTTGCTCCATCGTCGCACTGAATGCCGACACGGGAAAGTACGTCTGGCATTTTCAAACCACGCCCGCTGACGAATGGGATTACGACGCCGTTCAGCAAATGACTCTTGCCGACATCAAGATCAACGGCAAACTCCGCCACGTCATCATGCAGGCGCCCAAGAATGGTTATTTCTACGTGCTGGACCGCAAGACCGGCAAATTCATTTCCGGCGCTCCCTACGTGAAGGTCACTTGGTCCACCGGACTTGATCCAAAAACCGGGCGTCCGCACGAAGCACCGGGCATGCGTTACGAAGAGCACCCCATCGAAGCCTCGCCCGGCCCCGCCGGAGGGCACGCGTGGGAGGCGATGTCTTACAATCCCAACACGGGGCTCGTTTACATTCCCTCTCTCGACAGCACGTTCAGATACATTGCCACGAAGGAATTCAAGCCCGAGCTCGGCGTTTACAACTGGGGAATCGTATTTCGTCCGCCCGCTCCTCCCCCGGGTGCCAAGGAGGGGGAGCTCCCACCTCCGCCTCCAAACGACGCCTTCTTGCAGGCCCGCGACCCGGTCACACAAAAGGAAGTTTGGCGAGTTCCGGGGATGAATGGCGGCGGCACCGTCACAACCGCCGGTAATCTCGTATTCGGCGCCTCGGGCGACGGAGAGTTCGTCGCCTTCAGCGCGGACAAGGGCGAAAAGCTCTGGTCCGTAAAACTCCTGCCCGGCATCGCCAATCCTGTCACCTACATGCTGGACGGAAAGCAGTACGTTTCTGTCCTTTCCGGCCGCGGCGGCAAGGCCAGGATTTATACGTTTGCGCTGGATGCGAACATGCCCATTCCAGGACGGCCCGCTGGCTTCTCCGATAACCCGTTCGGACCGCCGCCTCCGGCCGCCGCTGCGCCTGCGCCCAACGCGCCTGCGGCACCGACAGCGCCAACCACCGCCAATCCCAACGGCACCCCCGAAACTCACTAACTCCGTCACGCCTCGCTAGGCCCGTTGCCTTCGTAGCGGCCGCCTTTAGGCGGGCGCCTTTGAATTTGAGGTATATGGAGTGCGGCGGCTTGCCGCCGCTGTTTGCCGCCCGGCCTGCCCGTCGTGGCGGGGCTTGCCCGGGCGTGCTCCTCGCATCCACCAAAAAAGGAGCGTTGCCTCACCGCTGTCATTCCGAGCGGAGTGTCCCGCGGTTTTGCTCTTGCGCGAAGCGCCGGGACACGCAGTCGAGGAATCTCTCTTCGATGTACGCTAAACTCGACGTCCGCGCTAAAATCCTCATGCCCACCCCGAACACCGCGCGAAGAACGGAGAACCCATGAAAGCCATTCGCATGCACTCCAAAGGCGGACCCGAATTGCTCGCCTACGAAGACGCACCAAAACCTCAACTGCAACCGGGAGACGCACTCGTGCGAGTCTCCGCCTCATCCATCACCAAAACCGAACTCACCTGGTCCGAGACGTACACAGCTTGTGACGGCACGCCGCGCCTTCCCACCATCCCCGGACACGAATTTTCCGGCGTGGTCGAAGAAATCACTGCCGGCGTTACCGACGTGAAAGTCGGCGAAACCGTTTACGGGCTCGCCTCATTCTGCCGCGATGGCAGCGCCGCGGAATACATTGCCATTCGCGCCGCCGATCTCGCGCCAAAACCGAAAACGCTCGATCACGTGCAAGCGGCCTCGATCCCGCTGGCTGCCCTCACCGCCTGGCAAGCCTTCTTCGATCACGCCTCCGTCACCAAGGGCAAGCGCGTGTTGATCCATGGCGCGGCCGGAGGCGTCGGCATCTTTGCGGTGCAAATCGCGAATTGGGTGGGCGCGGAAGTGATCGCCACCGCCTCCGCAAGCAATCACGATTTCCTCGGCGAACTTGGCGCGCACGAGGTCATCGACTACAACAAGGTCCGCTTCGAGGACGAGGTTTCTGACGTCGACATGGTTCTCGACGCGGTCGGCGGCGATACCCTCGACCGTTCGTTCGGCGTGCTCCGCCGCGGTGGCACGCTCGTCAGCGTCGCCGCAGAACCCTCCGCGGAGAAAGCGAAAGAATTCGGAGTGCACGCCCTCTACTTCATCGTCGAACCGAATCGCACCCAACTAATCGAAATCGCCCATCTGATCGACGCCGGAAGAATCAGGCCGATCCTCGACACGGTTCTGCCGCTCGATCAGGCGCGCCAGGCCTTCGAACGAGGCTTAACCAACCACGCCCGAGGAAAAATCGTTTTGCGCGTCGCCGAACACGCCGCCGCCCGCGCCTAAACGTCCAGCTGCCGGCTCGCTTTGTCATCCTGAGCGAAGCGCGCCGACTCTTGCCTTTCCGTTCGCGTTTTCGGCGAACGGTCGGCGCACGCAGTCGAAGGACCTCTCTTCGATGTGGGGTGGGAGGAAGGCTCCAGCCATGCTGGACAATGAAGAACGCTAGGGCCTTGATCGGTCGCCCGCGCCTACCGGTTCCGCGGCAGGCGGAGCTTGTGGATGAACGAACGGTGCGGGCTCGGGCGCGGCCACTTCCCAATCGCACTTTTCGTTGATGCACGCGCGGAAATTCCCTTGCTTCGTCCGCTTCTCGACCACAAATGGAGCGCCGCACTTCGGGGCACGGCTCGGCAATCGGCTCGTTGTCGAGTCGTCTTCCAAACGGAGCATCCCTCGCCCTATTTACCTAGCTTGGCTCATCCATCTCCGAACAAGG
>DATDMO010000094.1:0-4873 GCA_036518755.1 Candidatus Acidiferrales bacterium
GATTGATACGAATTCGGGCAAACCGCAATCCGAATGAGATGATCGAGAAGGAGGCGACGCTGGGCGAGCGAATCGCGGACTCGGTGGCGGGCTTTGGGGGATCCTGGACCTTCATCACCCTGTTCCTGGTGGCGCTGATAGCGTACACGGGAATTAACATCGCGCTGGACAAAAGGGCCTGGGATCCCTATCCATTTATTCTGCTCAACTTGTTTCTTTCCATGCTTGCCGCGATCCAGGCTCCAGTGATCATGATGAGCCAGAATCGCCAGGACACGAAGGATCGGCTGCGCGGTGAACTTGATTTCGACGTCAACCGGCGCGCGGAATCCGAGATCCAGGGTCTGGCGCGGAAACTGAATATGCTGGATGACAAGATTGACGACTTGGGGAATCTGGTGCGCCGAACGGCGCCGAATAACCTGGCAATCGGCGACTAAACGCAGGCATACTCCCGCTCGCGGCAGCAAGGGCATGCTAGGGCGCCGTGGGCGACGGGGATGGCTGAGTTGGCGACGACGTTCGAGCAACCGTTCAAACCTGCCTCTCTTCCCGCGCGGCAAGTGGTGGCCGTAGTCGTTGGGAATGCGCTGGAATTCTACGATTTTCTGACCTACGCGTTTTTCGCCACGCAGATCGGCCGGACCTTTTTTCCCTCCGCAAACGCCGAGCACAGCCTGCTTGCGTCGCTGGCGACATTTGGCGCCGGATTCGTCACGCGGCCCATTGGCGCGGTGGTGATCGGCTCGATCGGGGACCGCGTGGGGCGGAAGCCGGCGATGCTGCTCTCTTTTTCGATGATGGGGATTGCCATCATTGGGCTGGCGCTGACGCCGTCGTACCGCGTGATTGGGATGGCGGCACCCATTCTGGTGATCTGCTTCCGGCTGCTGCAGGGTTTCGCGCTGGGCGGAGAAGTGGGGCCGACGACGGCTTTCATGATCGAGGCGGCTCCGCCGGAGCGGCGCGGCTTTTATGGCTCGCTGCAATACGCCACGCAGGATGTGGCGGTGCTATGCGCGGGCGGCGTGGGCACGATCCTCGCGAGTTTGCTGAGCGCGCAACAACTCGACGATTGGGGCTGGCGCATCGCCGTCTTGATCGGCGCATGCATTGTGCCGTTTGGCTTGTATATCCGGCGCGGGCTGGACGAAACGCTGAAGGCACGGGCAGCCGACGAAACCGACGTGGCGCCGGCGCGCATTCGTCCGCACCTGCGTGTCGCCGTGCTGGGACTGCTGATGCTGCTGGCAGGAACGGTATCTACTTACGTCCTGAATTACATGACCACTTATGCCTCGGCCACCCTGCACATGAAAGCGAATGCCGCTTTCGGCGCGACACTGGTGATCGGCCTGGTGGAAGTGTGCTTCGACATGACTAGCGGCTGGCTTTCCGACAAGGTGGGCCGCAAGTCGATGATGATCACCTTTTTCCTGCTGCTGCTGGGGAGCGTGCTGCCGGCCTTTGCGCTGATCTCGCGCCTGCGCACACCCGAGGCGCTCTTGGGGGCCAGCGCGCTGCTCGCGATGCTGCTGGGGCTTGGTACGACTCCGGTTTTGATCGCAATCACGGAATCCATACCGCGGCAGATCCGTTCCGGGATGGTGGCGACGATTTATGCGCTCTCGATTTCGGTCTTCGGAGGCTCGACGCAGTTCATGATCACGTGGCTGATCCACGTGACGGGGAGTCCGCTGGCACCGGCGTGGTACATGGCGGGAGCGATTGCGATAGGACTTGTGGCTATGGGACTGATACAGGAGTCCGCGCCGGTGAAGAAGAAGCCAAAAGCTGCCGCGTGAGTCCCGTGCGAGATTCGGGCACTTAGGGCGATTTAGTACCCCTCGAATGTGTGAAACACCCCCTGGTTGAAGACCACCGGTGCGGCTTGAAAAGCACCACCAGCTCTTGGCGGCCCAGGCGCGTAGCACTGTCGTTCGATGTTCCTATCTAATTGATAATAAGATTGTTGCGTAACGATCTCGGCGGTGGCCAGCTTTGGCAGGCCCGGTGCATTACAGGGGTCTGGAAGTGACTCAACCTGGGTAGCCCGAAGCGGCTGTAGGACAGGTTGGAGCGGTTTTACGAGGAGGCCAAAATGAAATATGTACGAATTTTGGCGGTACTGAGCATCGGCTTGTTCACGGCAGGCTTCGCCCATGCACAGAGATTTTCGGTGGGCATCGGAATAGGCGGCCCGGTGTACGCCGCCCCCGTGTACGGTCCTCCGGTGTGCGCGTACGGCTACTATGGATATTACCCGTACGCGTGCGCGCCCTATGGCTACTACGGGCCTGAGTGGTTCTCGGACGGCATCTTCATCGGCGCGGGCCCGTGGTTCCGCGGCGGCTACTACTATGGCGGACGTGGCTTCTACGACCGTGACTTCCGCGGGCGACGCGATTTTGACGATCACTGGCGCCGGTTTGGCGGGCGCAGAGACTTCGATGACCGCGGAGATTTCCGTGGCCGGGGTGATTTCCACGGCGGACGCGATCGCGACTTTCACGGCGGCGGCGACTTCCATGGTGGACACGGAGGGGACTTCCACGGCGGTAACGGATTCCGTGGCGGTGGACACGGTGGAGGAAGTTTCCACGGTGGACACAGTGGCGACGGATTCCATGGCGGCCATGGCGGAGGCCACGGCGGACATAGGTAAGTTCCTCAGAGCAGCACACCTCAAACGGCCGGCAGCACGCTCTGCCGGCCGTTTCCTTTTTGGTTCGAGTCCTGCGCGAGAGCACGGCCAAGCTTCGGCTGGCGGCGAGAATCCCATGACAAGAAATGCGTTCGTCGTGGCAACCGTACTTGGCGTGATAGAATGCGAATGAGGCGACGATGAAATTCGGGGTGGTGCAATTTCCGGGATCGAATTGCGATGACGACGCGCATCACGCGATCGGCGCGGTGATTGGGCAGCCTGTGGAGTTCATCTGGCACCAATCGGAAAACGTTTTGGGCTTTGACGCGATTATTCTCCCCGGAGGTTTTGCCTACGGCGATTACCTGCGAACGGGCGCGATTGCGCGATTTTCCCCGGTGATGAAGGCGGTGGGGCGATTCGCGCGCGAGGGGGGATTGGTGCTGGGGATTTGCAACGGATTTCAGATATTGCTCGAAGCGGGGCTGCTGCCGGGCGCGATGCTGCGCAACAAGAGGCTGCGGTTTTTGTGCCGGCAGGTACACGTGCGAGTGGAAAACACGGATACGCCGTTCACGTGCGCGGCGCGACCCGGGCAAGTGCTGGAAATTCCGATTGCGCACATGGAAGGGAACTATTATTGCGATGCGGAAACGCTCGCGGAACTGGAGCGCAACCGGCAGGTTATTTTCCGCTACGTGCATCCGGATGGCAGCGACGCCGGCCCCGAGGATTTCGACGCGAATCCGAATGGTTCGCTCGCCGCAATTGCCGGCATCTCGAACCGCGAAGGCAACGTGGCGGGCCTGATGCCGCATCCCGAGCGGGCCGTGGAATACGCGCTGGGCTCGTCCGATGGGCTTGTGATTCTGAGGTCGATGGTGGAGAGTCTTTCGCGGCGCGTAGCCGAACGCGTTCCTGCCTGATTGCCTAATCCAGTAGACAACCGCCCGATTGGTGATCATGGGCTTGTAACAATACTTCGCTACAATTCAGCTGGAGGCGTGCACTTCGCAAGCAGCCGGCGCGAGGCGCGCAAAGAGCCTGAAGACTGTCTTCAGGCTCTAAAGCGCAATTAAGCGAAGCCTGTTCGTCGGAGCTGAAGCTCCGACCTCCTAAAAGGCTTGCTGCCATGAAAATGAGAAACAGAGGAATGATGCGACGAGCGTTTATCTCAGCGGTGTGGATCGTATGCGCGTGCCTGACGGCCAGCGCCGCGGCGCGCAGCGGCAAATCGCTGGAGATATATTTCATCGATGTGGAGGGCGGGCAATCGACTTTGGTTGTCGATCCGCAAGGCGAATCGCTGCTGATCGATGCGGGATGGGATGACTTTAACGGAAGGGATGCGAATCGCATCGTGAGCGCCGCGAAGACCGCGGGAATCGATCACATCGATTGGCTGGTGATCACGCATTATCATGCGGATCACGCGGGAGGCGTGGCGCAGCTTGCCAGCCGGATGAAGATCATGAATTTTGCCGACCATGGCCCGAACATGGAAAACATGCGCGAAACGCGGGCGAGTTATGTCGCGTACGAAAAGGTGGCGACGCAGGGAAACCACATCGTGGTGAAGCCGGGCGAGACGATTCCGTTCAAGGGGATGGACGTCCAAGTGCTCACTTCGGCGGGAGAAGACATTCGGGAGCCGCTGCCCGGAGCGGGGCAGCCGAATCCGCTGTGCACGTCCGGGCGGGAGGCGCGAGTGGACGGAAGCGAAAATGGCCGTTCGGTGGGGCTGCTGATTACGTACGGCAAATTTCGATTCATCGACCTGGGAGATTTGACCACGCGGGGAGAATTGGGCCTGGCGTGCCCGAACAATTTGGTTGGAACCGTGGACCTTTATTTGGTGACGCACCATGGCACGGCGCATCCGGGAAGTGGGGATTCGTCGAACGCACGCGAGATTGTGGATGCGCTGCGTCCGCGCGTGGCGGTGATGGACAACGGCGCGATCAAGGGCGGGCATCCGGTAGCGTGGCAAACGGTACACGATTCTCCCGGGCTAGAAGATTTGTGGCAATTGCACTACTCAGTGATAGGCGGAAAGGATCACAACTCGCCCGAGCAATTCATCGGCAATCTGGCGGGTCCGCAAGACGAGGGGCATTTTATTGAGGTGTCGGCGGAGCGGGACGCAACTTTCACCGTGGTCAATTCGCGGAACAATTTCCAGAAAACTTACAAGAAGTAGCGGGGCGCCGGATTATCGATCGAGCA
>DATDMO010000095.1:0-4857 GCA_036518755.1 Candidatus Acidiferrales bacterium
GAGAAATCGTCAGATGCGCATGGGCATTACGACGTAGCGGTAACGGCTGGATTCGTCGCCAAGAGGACGAAGCTGGCCGGCGGATTGTTCGTCTTTCAGCTCGAAGCTGATGGGACCGTCGGCGGCCGCGCCCAAGAAATCGAGCAGGTATTGCGCGTTGAAGCCGATGGCGATCGGCTCGCCATTGAATTCCTTTTCGATGGCTTCCTTAGCTTCGCCATACTCGGGGCTGGACGCAGAGATTTCCAGGCCCTCTTTCGCCAGCATGAATTTCACGGCATGCGAGCGCTGGTCGGCGAGCTGCGAAACACGGCGTAGAGAGTCCTGCAACTCGCCGCGCTCGATCACCACAGTCTTGTTCACATCGCGCGGGAGGACAGCTTCGTAGTTCGGGAACTGCCCCGTAAGTTTGCGGCAAGTCAGCAGCCGCCCATCGAACTGGAAGAAGAGATGGCTTTCGTCTTGGGCAAACTCGACGCTAGCTTCATCGCCTGCCTGGGCAGCGAGGCGCTGCACTTCGCTCATGGCTTTTTTGGGGACGAGCACCCGCGTTTCAGCGGAGAACCCCTCGAACTTGTGATCCGTCTCGACCATGGCCAACCGATGCCCGTCCGTTGCCACCATCGTGATTGAGTTTGGCTTTAGGACCAGCAGCGCGCCGTTGAGTGTGTAGCGCGATTCCTCCATCGAAATCGCGAATGTGGTTTTCGCGATCACACTCGCCAGCAACTTGGCGGGAATTTTTACCAGCGCGTGTGGAAAGTCGGGGAGCGCGGGAAAATTATCCTTCGACATACCCACCAACTTGTACGTCTTGCGATCACAAGTGATCTGCACCCAGTGATTTTCAAGCAGCTTGAAACGGATTTCTCCGTCTGGGAGCAACCGCACAAGATCGAGAAGTTTTTTCGCCGGAATGGTGCCGGCGCCTTCTTTCTTGATCTTGGCTTCGCATGACGTGCGAATGCTCAGCTCCAGATCGGTCGCGGTGATCGTCAGCCGGTTGCCTTTCGTCTCACACAGAAGATTCGAGAGGATAGGAATGGTTGTCTTGCGCTCGACGACGCCTTGAGTAAGCTCAAGCTCCTCGAGTAGGTCGTACTTCTTTACGCTGAATTCCATCTCGGGTGCGGTCCTTGCGCTGGTTTCTGGGCTCATGGGGTTGCGGCTACTGTACTGCCTTTCTATATTTTAATAAAGTTATAAGAACCGTCGTCGTCTCCGCAATTGTGGATTCTGCGGAAAATATTGTAAGTAGCGAGGCGCGCTGACTTTACTCGTTTCTAATCCCTGTGGAAACTAGCGCGCACCTGTGAAACAAAAGAGCTCAACGATCCCGATTTTCCTAACACTGAAAGTCTTGCACATCTGATTCACAGCTCAAACAACCACTCCACCCTGTTTTATCCAACAAGCCTATCCGAATGAATCGAGTAGCCTGTTAATTGTCTTGTTCAAATCCTTGTCTGTCTGGCGGAGCAACTCGATCTTATTGATCGAATGCAGCACTGTGGTGTGATGCTTGCCGCCGAACTGCTTGCCGATCTCCGGAAGCGAAGCTGTGGTGAGTTGTTTTACCAGGAACATGGCAACTTGGCGCGGGAAGGCGATCATTTTCGAGTTGCTGCGGACTTTGAGATCCTGCGCGCGCATGCCGAAGTGCTCGCCCACGCACTTCTGAATCTGCTCGATGGTGATTTTCTTTTCCTGGGTCTCGATGATGTTTTTGAGCACCTGCTGCGCAGTTGAATGATTGATCTCGGCGCCGGTGAGCGAAGCGTAGGCCAGAAGCCGAATCAGCGCGCCTTCCAACTCGCGGATGTTCGATTTGATGGAGCGCGCGATAAACTCCGCCACATCGTCGGGTAGATGGACGTGCTCGCTATCCGCCTTCTTTTGCAGAATTGCAATCTTTGTTTCCAGATCGGGCATCTGAATGTCGGCGATCAAGCCCCATTCAAAGCGCGAACGCAACCGCTCCTCGATGGCGGAAATCTCCTTGGGAGGGCAATCCGAGGAAATCACAATCTGCTTTTGCTGGTCGTGGAGAGCGTTGAAGGTATGGAAAAATTCCTCCTGAGTACGCTCCGCGCGAGCAATAAATTGAATATCGTCCACCATCAGGACATCCATATTCCGGAACCGGTCGCGAAACGCAGCCATGCGCTCGAAGCGGATCGAAGCGATCACTTCGTTGGTGAACTTTTCCGCGCTAACGTAGGTGAGCCGCAGCGCCGGATTCCGCCGCTTGAGCGCGTGTCCAATTGCCTGCATCAGATGTGTCTTGCCCAGTCCCACACCGCCATAAAGAAACAGCGGGTTGTACGATTTCGAGGGCTGCTCGGCCACGGCGACGGCCGCGGCATGCGCAAATTGGTTGGACGAACCGACGATAAACTTATCGAACGTGTAGCGCGGGTTGAGCTGGTTATTCGACGAATCGAAATCGAGCTTGGCCTGCGGTGGAACAGCCTGGTTCGCCACAGCAGGCTCGGCATCCGCGCATACAAATTCAAGAGCCATTCCAGGACGGCCAATCTCCGTCAAAACCGCTTGCAGAATCTCGCCGTATGTGTCGCTGAGGCGCTTGCAGAAAAGGCGAGTGGGGACGCGAACGATCAGGCGCGTATCTTCCAGGCGTTCCTGCCGGGTGGGGCGAAACCAGGTAGCGAAGCTATGGGGGTTCACGCGACGTTCCGTGTGTTGCAGAACCTTGTCCCAGAGGGTCATTGAGAAAATAAGTCCTCTAGCATTTTCCACCGATGTGGAAATGCTGTGGAAATCCCCCTCCGGCACCGGAGGCGGCTTTGATGTGATCAAATTAACAGGTTCAGTTTAGCGGAACGCGCCCGGCCAACGATGGACCACGGTTGCTTGCGTTCACTCGCAACCGCTAAAGATACGCGAGCGGGATTCTGCCTAAACGCGGCGTTAGGAGCAAGAGAAAATTTCGCAAAAATAACGCGCGCACTCAACAGAAGATTCACAGCTTTTCCACAAGGCGTTTTTCGGCCGCTGCCGCGAACAGATCGCTTGACCCTCGAATGAAAATAGGCGTCTCTCGACGCAGTGTCTAAGTGCAAACCGCGCGATTTCCACAGACGAACTTTCAACAAGGGCTGCCATCTCACTAGTTCCAATCCAAATCACGGGTGCCAAAAACCTCAGTCCAGGCGGAAATTGAGACGTTCAATCGAGCGAGCGCAGCCGCCGGACTCGTCCACATCGATGAGCACAGCGTTCATCTGCACGTCACCCTCGGCGACGACGAAACGTGCGGGCAGCGCGTCGAGAAAGCGTTTGAGCACGCCTTCTTTCTCCATCCCGATCACCGAATCGTGCGGACCGGTCATGCCGACGTCCGTGATATAAGCCGTGCCGGCCGGAAGGACTCGAAAATCGGCCGTCGCCACGTGCGTATGCGTTCCAAGAACGGCGGAAACTTTTCCATCCAGATACCAACCCATGGCCTGTTTTTCGGACGTCGTTTCAGCGTGCATATCAACGATGACGACCTTCACCTCAGCGGGAATTTTGGCAAGCTCTTGCTCCGCTTTGCGAAAGGGATCGTCGAGTGGGGCCATGAAGGTGCGGCCTTGCAGATTGAGGACCGCGTATCGAACGCCGTTTCTTGCGCAGCCGATGAACAGGCCGCTGCCGGGCAAGCCGTTGGGAAAATTGGCAGGGCGCAGGAGCCGCGGCTCCTGAGGGAAAAACTCGATAATCTCCCGACGGTCCCAAATGTGATTGCCGCCGGTGATCACCTCGATTCCGGAGGAGAGCAAGTCATGCACGATACGCGGGGTTATGCCGAACCCGGATGCGGCGTTTTCGCCGTTGGCGATGCACAGATCGATCTGCCGTTGCGCCAGGATATCCGCAAGCCGGTCGCGGACGATCTTGCGTCCAGGCGATCCGACAATGTCTCCTACAAAAAGGATTCTCAATGAAAGATTTCTCTTCCAGCTTCCAGGGCTCGAGCTCTGGCGACTTTTAATACGGAGGGGTCCGCTTCGCCGTGCGTGGCTAGGCCCTGAACCCCACAAATAGGTGGGTGCCCGGCGCCTGCTTTCAGGCTTTCCCTACCGGGGTAAGCCGGCGCGGGACGTGCACAAGGGCAGGCCGACACAGGCTCCCTGGGATCCAGTGTTGGTTCAAAAGGCTTTCGCAACGTCACCTGCGTTGCAGGCCATCTCCGCAGCTTCATTGTAACAGGAATTCTCAGGGCGAAAATTTGGGCCGGACCGGATGTGATGCACGCGCCGCCCCTGCCTTGGCCGCCCCCCAGATAAAGCTTGCAGAGGGGCCGACCCTCATAGCAGATTACGATTCGATGGAGATCCCTCTCGACGGCCGGCATAGGCGCGCCCTGCTGCTGACATCTTTCGTCGTCGCCGCGCTCTTGATTTGGCAAGCCAGCATCTTGTGGCTCGCAAGGCACTGGCTTGAATCCGGAAACCTTGCGTTGATGACGCGCGGCATAGCGCTGACGCCGGGCGATGGAGCGGGATGGGATCGCATCGGGCAGCTCAGACAATCCGATTTTGCGAATTTGAGTGTTCCCGAGGCCATCGCGGCTTACCGGAAAGCGGTGACGGTCGATCCCCGTTCCCCGCATTACTGGCTGGACCTGGCAACCGCATACGACGTGGCCGGCGACAGCGCACGGGCGCAGGATGCCTATGCGCATGCTAAAGCGGCCGCCCCCCTTTCCGCCGAGGTCGCCTTCTCTTATGGGAATTTTCTAACGCGCAACGGGAATTATCCGGAGGCCTACGCGGAACTTCGGCAGGCCGTCCGCTCCAATCCCAAGCTGCTTCCGCTGGCGATCTCGCGCACGTGGCGCGCGCTTGAAAA
>DATDMO010000096.1:0-12301 GCA_036518755.1 Candidatus Acidiferrales bacterium
GGCCAAAGGGGCAGAACCGCGCCGAAAATGCCGGTGAGCGGGCTGAGGTTGTATCCCCGGTCGAAAACGTAGCGCCCGAAAATGTTGTCGGACGGTGAAAGGGTGTAGTCGACTCGCCCGAGGACGTAGTCTTCTCTTGACCTCTGGGTCGCGCTGATCGTCGTGAAATAATAGCCGCCCTGGTCGGTCGCGCCGGCCGCAGGGGTAGGAGCGTGTTGGTTGTAGATGCCTAAGATGCCGTCAATTGCAGACGCGGCTGCAGCGTTTTGCCCGGTTGCACCGCTGCCTATTGGCACGCCTTCAAATGGATTCGTCGCGCTTCCCGGCGCACCTGACGCCACCGGAGGGCACCCCGGATAAGGAGAACCTGGGGGAAAGCCTGATAGCGCGCTGCATGGCAGTTGCCCAGTGACACCATCTCCCACTACATACGGCTCCGGGTAGCCCACGTTCGAGAGGGGTTGGTCCAGCGCCTGACGGAAGCCCTCGTAGTTCCCAAAGAAAAAAAGCTTGTTCTTCTTGACCGGGCCGCCCAAACTTCCACCAAACTGATTTCTTCGAAACGGCAATTTCTTGAGATCGGAGGCTGTTTCGAAATAGCTGCGGGAATCGAGGGCAGAGTTCCTCAGGAATTCGTAGACCGAACCGTGGAAGTCGTTCGTGCCTGATTTTGAAGCGGCGTTCATTACAGAACCATTGCCGCCGAATTGCGAGCTGTAGGTGTTCGTCAGAAACTGGAATTCCTGAATCGCCTCTATCCCGAGGGAGGTGCCCAGGACTTGCGAGCCGGCCTGATGGTTCCAGAAGTCGGACATGTTGGTGTTGTCCAACAAGAATTGCTCGCCTTCTGTTCTAGCTCCGGCGATGGAAAAACCCGGACCCGTCCCATAAAGCGTGGTGGTTCCGGCGCCTGTCGGCGTGACACCCGGCGCAAGATTGAGCAACTGCTCGAAATTGCGTCCATTCAGAGGCAGATCGACCATCTGCTGCGGGCTGACCAACGTCGAAACGGCAGTCGATTGGGTCTCGACCTGCGCGATTGAAGTTTCTACCGTGACCGTCTGCTGCGCTTCGCCGACCGGCAAGCTCAAGTTGATGACGAGTTGGCTGCCGACGTTCGCGTTGATGTTGCTCTGCACGACTGTCTGGAAGCCCGCTTTGGAGGCACGCACCTCGTAGGGACCGACTACCAGATCCGGTGCGTTATAACGGCCCTGGTCGTTCGTCGTGAGCGTCGTTGCAACGCCGGTCGCTTTGTTCGCAACGACTACTTGGGCGCCAGCGATGACAGCGCCGCTCGAGTCTGTGACCGTTCCAGAGATGTTTGCGGTGACCGCTTGGGCCCGGAGGCGCTTCGCGCCAACTACCAAAAGAAGTAGCGCACCGAGGACACAGATCGCAACGCGCTGGAATGCTCTACTCTTGAGCATATGAGGCCTCCGTTGTTAGTTAGTGTGTCATGTAGCGAGTATGCGCACCCCCCGGCACGCACCATGCCGCGCTTGTACTCCTCGCTGTCAACGCTTGTCAAGCACGAAATCGGAAAAATCGAGAGTGTTGGCACTAACTCTCTCTTCTTCGAGGTGCCATTGAGCTTAAGAGAATCGTTGGCGCTTGAGGCGGGAGCTGGACATCTGAAATAGTTGGACGTATTGCGGAGGGCGGCATTGAAAGCTTGCACCTGGCGAATTGCCTTGGCGGCGCTGACGGTAGCTTCGATCTTGACGCCGCAGGCCACCACCGGCGCGTATTCGGTGTTCACGCACGAAGAGCTGATTGACCTGACCTGGCAAAGCGCGATTCGCCCGCTTCTGCTGGAACGCTTCCCCGGTTCCACCCACGCGGAGTTACGGGAGGCGCACGCCTTCGCTTACGGCGGCTGTGCCGCGCAAGACCTGGGTTACTACCCATTCGGCAACAAATTTTTCAGCGACCTGACGCATTACGTGCGCGCCGGCGATTTCATCAATAATTTATTTCGAGAATCTCGCAACGTCGATGAATATGCCTTTGCGATCGGCGCCCTGTCGCATTACATCGGCGATTCGATCGGCCACTCGATAGCCGTCAATCCTTCCACTGCAATCAACTTTCCCGGGTTGGCCAAAAAATATGGCCCCGCCGTGAGCTACGACGAGAGCCCGCACGCGCATGTACGCACGGAGTACGCCTTCGATATCGGACAACTTTCCAAGCGCACCTTCGCTCCGCCGGCGTTCATGCGATTCATAGGCTTCAAAGTGCCCCGCGGCCTGCTGGAACGCGCATTTGTAGCCACCTACGGGATTGAAGTTCGCGAACTCGTTGGCAAGACGCGGCCCGCGATGAAGAGCTACCGCCTATCGGTTCGCACTTTGATTCCCATTTTTTCCGATGCCGAAATCGTTCTGCATGGCAAGCAGTTCGCGCCGGATACGGACGACGCGGAATACCGGAAGTTCGTGAAGCAACTGCGGCAGGCGGACTACGAACGCCATTGGGCCTACGCGTATCGAAAGCCCGGCATCGGAGCGCATCTGCTCGCGATTGTGATCAAAATTATTCCGAAGATAGGCCCGGCTGCATATCTGGCGATCAAGATTCCCAATGCGCAAACGGAAGAGTGGTACATCAAGAGCGTGAACCGTTCAGCCGACGATTACCGGCGCGTTCTGGAACGGCTGAGGACGCATCCGACCGCGGCGCTGGATCTACCGAACCGGGACCTCGACACGGGCGCCAAAGTGAAGGCCGGCGACTACGCCCTGACCGACGATACGTACGCGAAGCTGGTGGATCGCCTAGCCTCGGACCCATCTCGCACTATTCCCGATGGCCTGCGGGAAAATATCCTGGAGTACTACGGGGACCTTAGCGCTCCGATTCACACAAAGAAAAATCCTCGCAAATGGAAGAGGCTTACATCCGAACTTCAGATCATTGCGGGGATGAAGTCAGGCGAAGCTGCGGCTATACCGAGCGAATAATTTGAGATCTCTTAGACTCGCCAGTTCGGTGGGCCGACGCCGCAAAAGTTTGCGTTGCTATGCCGGCGCACATATGATGTAGGCTTGAAATTAGGAGGCGGGTCGTGACTATGAAGAGGACAGTGCTTTTTCTGCTGACGTTGGCGCTCGCGGGTCTTCCAACATTCATCGCTCCCGCGACGGCGCGGGCGGACGATAAGTCCAAGGATGAAGGCCGGCTGGAGAACGCCGGGCAAGTGATGAAAGAAATCCTCGACATTCCGGACGATATCCCGCAGAGCTTGCTGGACAAGGCCGATTGCGTGATCGTCATTCCGTCAGTTCTGAAGGCGGCGTTTATCGTGGGCGGGAGCTACGGCCGCGGCGCGATGACGTGTCGCAGCGGCGATAATTTCCACGGGCCGTGGGGCGCGCCCACCATGATGGCGCTCGAAGGGGGGAGTTTCGGGTTCCAAATCGGCGGGCAAGCCACAGACTTCGTTCTGCTGGTGATGAACCAGGGCGGCGCGAGGTCAATCCTTAGCAGCAAGGTGAAACTTGGAGCAGGCGCGTCCGCTGCGGCGGGACCAAAAGGCCGGAACGCGGAAGCAGACACGGACGTTGCCATGCGAGCTGAAGTTCTTACGTACTCGCGTGCACGCGGGCTCTTTGCCGGTATCTCCCTTGAGGGATCGACTTTGCGTCCCGATAACGACGCGAACGAGCGGATCTACGGCAAGGCGATTGACGCCAAGGATGTCGCGCTGCATGGAGCGGTTCCGATCCCGGGATCGGCGAGAACACTCATCAACGTGCTGAATCAACACAGTCCCAAGAACCTATCGAATTAATAGTGAGGGCACAGCGGGCGAGCAGGCCCGCGCGAAGCGGTCGCCACGCAAGGGCGGCCCCGGCGTTGACCTCAGACCAATTCTGACCTATAGTCGTACTTGTCCAAAGGTCATGAAAGTGCGCAAACATCCCAGGGCTTTCATTGCTTTAGGCACGCGGCAGGCTCCTCGCGCGGGAATGGGGCGCCGCGAGCGTCATCGGGCGGAAACGCGCGAACGGCTCTTCGAAGCCGCCTTGAAGCTTTTTGCGGAGCGCGGCTATCTGGAGACAACGGTGGAGGACATCACCGAAGCCGCCGACGTCGGCAAGGGAACGTTCTTCAATTATTTTCCGACCAAGGAGCACGTGCTCGCCACGCTTGGCGCCGAGCGCGTCGCCGCCGTCGAGCGTGCTCTCCAGAAAGCCGAGAGCGGATCGGTACTTCCGGCCCTGGAAGAATTGGCAACCGACTTAGCCGGCCAATCCTCATCAAGCGCCGCCCTGCTTCGAGCCGTTTATGCCGCTCACGCCTCGTGCGCGCCGGTGCGTGCGGAGCTGCACAAGCGACTCTCCATAGCCCGGCGACTGCTGGCGGAAATATTCACGCTTGGACAGAAGAGCGGCGAGATCCGCCGCGACCGCTCGGCTGCGGAGCTCGCTCGGCTAACGCAAATGCTTTTGTTCGGGCTCATGTTGGCCTGGTCGCTGCACCCTGATTCCTCGCTGTACCAAACGGCCCAAGATGCATGGGACCTTTTCGTTTGCAACCTTGCCACTGGCCGTAAACGCGCTAGTGCCGATAACCGGAGTGCGCGCACGTGATTCCCGGCGTCCTTTTTTTCGTTATTTGAGGTCACTTGTGCTGAGTCTTTCACATCTTTGGCTTCATCCAAGGTACAACCGCCCAAGGGAGGCTGTTGTGATGTGCCGGTCCACAGTTCTAATTTTCTTGGCCGCTTTGCTGGTAATGGCGGGACATGCGCAAGCGCAAATGACTCCGAGGACCTCCACCACAAGTGAAGGGACAAGCGCTCCGGACAGTGGCTCAAGTTACAACTCCGGAACCTCCGGGCTCGCCGGCGGTCCTTCCCCCCAGGGATCGTTCCTGGGAAGTGTGCCGGGAAAACTAGAACCGGGAGTGGTGCAGCTTTCGCTGCAGGACGCCATTTCGCGTGGCTTGCGACAAAACCTCGGACTCCTTTTGGCGGGCCAGGATGTTCGCAGCTCTCGGGGAGAACGCTGGCGGCAGCTCAGCGCGCTACTGCCACATGTGAATACTTCCAGCTACGTCGCGGATTCGCAGGTCGATCTGGCCGAGTTCGGCTTCAGCTTCAAATTCCCCGGCGTGACCATCCCTTCGATTGTCGGGCCTTTCGCCTATATCGATTCGCGGGCCTCCGTAACGCAAAACATTTTCGACTGGAAGGCAATTAACGATACTCACGCTGCGTCCGAGGAAGCCAAGTCCGCGCAAGACACATATAAGGACGCGCGCGATCTGGTGACCCTCGCTGTCGGCTATGAGTATCTGCAGGCAATCGCGGACGAAGCGCGCATCGACACGGCCGATGCTCAACTAAAGACGGCGCAGTCTCTATACGACCAGGCGTCGGACCAGGTGAAAGCAGGGACTTCACCCGCGATTGACGGGTTGCGCGCGCAAGTGGAGATGAAGACGCGTCAGCAGCAACTCATCCAGGCAAAAAACGATTTTGCCATTCAGAAGCTCACACTCGCGCGGGTAATCGGATTTGCTCCGGGGCAGCAATTCGAATTAACTGATAAATCGCCCTACCAGCCATTCGTGGGTATGACGTTGGACGCCGCCCTGAAGCAAGCGTACGAGTCTCGCTCCGATTTCAGGGCTGCCACCGAGGATGTCCGCGCTGCCGAATACTCGCGTAAGGCCGCCGAAGCTGGTTATCTGCCTTCACTATCCCTGAGCGCCGACTACGGGTTAGCCGGAAAAGTTCCCCAACTTACGGCGCACAACGTATTTGACGTTCGAGGAACGCTGGCCATTCCGATTTTCCAAGGCGGCAAGGTGCACGGCGACGTTCTTGAAGCCGACGCGCGCCTGGAAAAAAGCCGCGAGCACCTCGAGAATCTTCGCGCCCAGATTGACCAGGAAGTTCGCACCGCGCTCCTGAATGTGGAATCCGCGGAAGAGGAAGTCGCGGTGGCGCAGAGCAACATCACCCTGGCTGACCAAACGCTGGCGCAGTCCCGCGATCGCTTCCAGGCCGGAGTCACCGATACGGTTGAGGTGGTCCAGGCGCAGGAAACGGTTGCTAGCGCGCACGAAAATTACATCTCCAGTTTGTACCGGGACAACTACGCCAAGATTTCTCTCGCCCGAGCCTTGGGAGTTGCCGAAGAGGGTGTTAAGGAATATTTCAAAGGAAAATAAGCCATGGCACAAAGCACCGAAACCGAAGTCTCGCCCAACACTCCAGCCGGCGAACGCGTTCGCACCGAAACTCATTCCGCCGAGCCTCCGCCGCCCGCTCGCCCGTCCAATTACTTTCGGCAGCGGCCTCGCACGCGAATATTTCTTGTCGCTGCGATCTTGATCGTCTTGGTGGGAGGCTTCTTCGCGTGGCGTTACTTTTCAAGCTATGAATCCACAGATGACGCCGAAGTTGACGGCCATCTGATGGCCGTGAGCGCGCGGATTTCGGGTTACATTTCCAAAGTCAATGTGGACGACAACCAGTTCGTTCATAAGGGTTATGTGCTTGCCGAGATTGACCCCCGCGATTATCAGGTAGCCGTAGATCAAGCGCGCGCCGATGTCGCCACTGCCGAGGCGACGGCGCATTCCTTGGGCATCGACATACCGGTAACTTCTGTCAGCACGACAAATCAGGTATCCACCACCGAGGCGGACGTCCAAGACGCCGAAGCCGGAATCGGAGTTGCCCTCCAGCAGGCGGATGCAGCTCAGGCTCAGCTCGCTCAAGCCCAAGCGAATAACATCAAGGCGCAGAACGATCTCGGCCGTTACAAACAGCTCGTCCAAAAACAGGAAATTTCCGAGCAACTGTACGATCAGGCGGTGGCCACCGCTGCGGCGGAGACTGCGGCCGTCTCTTCCGCAAAGGCTTCGGTCGCGGCATCGTCCCAGCAAGTCGCTCAGGCCCGCGCTCGGCTGGCTCAAGCCCAAGCCGCCTGGCGCTCCTCGCAGACCGGCCCCCAACAGGTCGCCTCTGTCCGCGCCCGCGCTCTTTCCGCCGCTGCAACCGTCAAAGCCAAGGAAGCAGCGCTCGAAGCTGCTGAACTCAATCTCCAGTACACGAAGGTGTTGGCTCCCGCGGATGGTGTGGTCACCAAGAATGTCGAAGTGGGGATGAATGTCCAGCCCGGCCAACAACTGGCCAGCGTGATTCCGCTGAACGACGTGTGGATCACCGCGAATTTTAAGGAAACCCAGTTGAAATATATGAAGCCTGGACAGCGCGTCGAAATAAAGGCAGATGAGAATGGCCGCACGTACAAAGGCCACGTAGATAGCATCGCTGGGTCGAGCGGCGCTCGGCTGAGCCTGCTGCCTCCGGAGAACGCCACCGGCAACTATGTGAAGGTCGTGCAGCGCGTCCCGGTGAAAATCGTTCTCGATCCCGGTGAGAATAAGGACGACTCTCTGCGATTGGGAATGTCGGTCGAACCAAAAGTCTTCATTAAGTGAACGTCGGCGGTGCCCACTGTGAGGCCTTCTGATGAGCTGTCCCATCTGCGGGAAGCGCCCGCCCAAGCGCTTTTGCCCCGCCAAAGGCGAAAAGATCTGCGCGATTTGCTGCGGACGCGAGCGGGAAGTCACGATCGATTGCCCGTCTGGCTGCCCGCACTTGCTGGCGGCGCATCGCTACGAAGCTGAGCATCGTCAACCGCTGTCCGCCGAAGAATTTCCCTACCGCGATATTCAGTTTCCGGTGGATTTCGTCTATGAGCGCTGGCCCGTCGTCACCTCGATTGCAACTGCAATTCTCGTTTTCCAGGTCCAGCACAAAGACGTGGACGATAGTGCCGTTCGCTCGGCGCTTGAAGCGCTTGCCGAGATGTATCGCACGCTCGGCAGCGGCATCTATTATGAGCGGCCGCCGGATGTACCGTTGGCTCGCGCCCTTTACGCGCAAATCGCGCACTCGTTGCAGGAATTTCAGAAGAGCGAACCGGGACGTTCGAATCTTCTCAAGGACTCTGATACTTTTCAGCTGCTTGTTTTTCTATTGCGCATCGCGAAGCAGGAGTCCAACGGACGCCCTCTCTCGCGCGCATTTCTCGATTTCCTGCGCGCGCGTTTCCCGCTTCCCGCGGACGCGGTTCCACAAGACGCTCCACGTATTATCGTGCCCTAGTCCGAGGCCGATTCAGTCTCCCGTTGCCTTGAAGTTCGGGTTCTGGATGATGCCGAGCACATTGCCGAAAGGGTCGTGGACTGCTCCTATGAGTATGCCTTCACCCACATCCTGAACCGGTTCCTGCGTCTTTGCTCCAAAACCCAGCAGATGTTGATAAGCGCTGCGCGCATCTCTCACGCCCCAGTACGCGATTCCCGCAGGCGCTCGCGCTTCACCTGCTTCCGACGCCGGTACCAGCCCCAGTTCATAGCCGCCGATGTTGAATCCAACATAGAACGGCTGATCGAAATAAGGCTTCACCCCCAGCACTGTGCTGTACCACTCTTTCGCTCGAGCAAGATCCTTCACCTGGTAGGTTGCGGTCCTCAGTCCTTGAAACATCGCGCGCTCCTTGAGTTTCGGAATGGTAGTCATTGGTCCGGCCGCGGACGCCGAGGGGCGTCCAGCCATGAATGCGCCCAAGCACAGTAGGGCGAAACCCATCGTCAATGTTGACACCGTCTTTAGTTTGACGCCGCGAGCCCCCTTTTCCTCCCCAGCCGCGGGGACGATCGCAAATTTCGGCGGTGCCGCCTTCAACTGCGAAGGCGGAGCCGTTCGCCGCGGTTCTTTCTTTGCTGATGCTGTTTTTGGCATCATTTCTCTCCATTCTCCAGCGCAAGCTGCATTTGCGGTGAATGCCAGGAGTGCTCCTCAGGCCTCTTCGGACGCGATCCTAAGCCGTACTTGCGCCTCAGACGCTCGACGCGCTCTGAAATTTCCTTGCGATAGCCCTCCGGCGCATTTCCGTAGCCCTTGAACCAATCGCGATACTGCCTCGCAAGCTTTGGAAACTTGACCTCCACGAATCTCATGAACGATTTCCACGACGCCGGCATCAGAAAAAGGACGTTGCCGGCGATCCACTGCGCGCCCGAGTCGCGCGCGGCCCGCATCAGGGCATCGAGGTCAGCCTCGCTATCGGTGAGTCCTGGCAAAATCGGCATGGCGTTTATTCCCACGTTGATTTCCGCCTCGCGCAGCTTTCGTACTGCTTCCAGGCGCAAATCCGGCCGCGGCGCTCGCGGTTCCAGCATCCGCGCAAGGCGCGTGCACACAGTCGTCACAGTCACGTGGATCGTCAGCGAAGAACGAGCTGAAATTTTCCGCAGCAAATCGATATCGCGCACCACCTGATCGGATTTGGTTGTGATCGAAAGGCTCAATCCCTCCCGCTCCGCCATTTTTTCGAGAATTGCGCGGGTTGCGCCGAACTCTCGCTCTGCGGGCTGGTAAGGATCTGTTGCTGTTCCGATCGCAATGTGCTCGCCCCAAATCTTGTCGTGAGCGAGGTCGCGGTCCACTAAACTACCCGCATTCTCTTTCACGTAGATTTTGGATTCAAAGTCCGTCCCGTCCAGCTCCATGTATTCGTGCGTGTAGCGCGCGTAGCAGTAGTGGCAGCCGAACTCGCAGCCGCGGTATGGATTCACCGTCCAGCGGAACGGCACCCGCTCCGAATGGCACTCATTCAGGATCGATTTGACGGGGAGGAGAAAGTATTCCGTCCCTCGTTTCGCTTCAGCGCAGGGGGAGGAGGCGGCGAGGCGCGCAATGCCAACCAGTTCCGTCGCGGGCTTCCTGCTCCGGTCAGGCACCGGAGGGGGCGCGGAAGCATCGCTTGGTGGCTCACAATTGCCGTGGCGAGCGGCTGTGGGGAAAAGCGTGAGACTGGTTTGCTTCGGCTTTCCCGGCTGACGCCGAAGCGTCGCCGGAGTGGGTCGAAGGATGGGAGAAGTGGCCATTGTTGACCTCGCCGCACGTTTCGCAATATATTCGCCTTATATTCGCCTTGTCAAGCGAAAGTTTTGCTTTTTGTTCGCCTATTTCAAGCCGAAATCTCACCCCTGGAAAAGCCACCTTCGGCCGCCCGTCCCGCGGATGCAAGAGCCGCTATACTGAATGGCGTTGTCTTAGGAGAAGAGCCCGTGGCGGACGTAGCCATCCTGATCCTTGACGACGACGTCGTCAGCCAGAACGCGCTCAGAAGCGTTCTCGACGTCGAAACGTGGCGAATCCGTGTCGTCACCCTCGCGTCGCAGGCACTGGCTGAACTGGCGGCGAACACCTGGAATCTCGTGATCGTCAACCCCGCCCTAGCCGATCCGAAGGGGCCTCTCTTCGCCGTTCTGAAAGAGCTCGCTCAATCTGAACTCGCCATGCCGGAAGACCAGTCCGGCGAACCTCGCCGAAAGCGCCTCAGCGTGCTCTTCTTGGTGTCGTCGCCTCAAGCTAAGGAAGTTCAGTCAATGCTCGAGAGCGAAGGCCTTTCCTACCTCCAAAAGCCCTATCATTTGCACGATTTCTTGGAAAAGGTCAGCGACCTTCTGGTCGGATCGGGCGCCATTGCCGAGCCGATCCGCTCGATCGGCGGATTCGGCAAGAGCAAGCAGCGGCGGAAAGCTCGCTCTTCGCGCGACAGTCGCCGCGGCATAATGTTCGCTTCCCGGGAGGACTATCAGATGACCGAGGAAGAAATGGCTGAATTCGAACACCAAGAAGAAGAAGACCGCAGAAAGCGCGAGAAGGAACTCAAGGAAATTAAAGAGCGTGGACGCGCGTGAACCGCAACCATGCCTTTTGCTCTTGAGCCTGGGCGCCTATCGATTTTCCGGCTTTTAACGTTCTTCCTGCCCCGGTAGAATCTTCGCATCTTGAATCGCCCTGTTTCGCGCTCGCTCTATTTCGTTCTGCTCCCAACTCTCGTTTTGCTGTGCGGCTACTCCTGCGACGCGCCGCTCGCACCGGGATACCGCGCCGTGAAGGAGTCCGATCAAGTCCGCTTCGTTCCCGGCGACCCTCCGGCGCTGCGGATTGCCGCACAGTACAAGTTTGAAAACTCGGGTACCGCCGATTTCACGTTCATTGACGTGGTATTGCCCGATCGGAATTCTTTTGGCCGTCAGGATCTTCAAGTCAAGGTTAACGGCTCTCAAATAGCGCAGCCCGCCCTTTCGCAGCCGGATCAAGATTCGCAACCGAGCCTGCTTCGAATCACTTTCGATCCGCCATGGACGCGCAAGCAGGTCCGCGATATTTCCATCGAATATGCTTTTCGCTCGCCCGCGAATCGAGGATCGCGCATTACGCTCGAGAAAGACGGCTTTCATCTGGGCTCGCGGGAATGGTTCCCACAATTTCAGGTGCCCAAGCACCTGCTCGCACGCGCGCCCGGGCGTCCCGACCGAACGGACTACACCATTCGCGTTCCCGCCGATTTTCTGGTCTTGGCCAGAGGCCAACCAAAGGGCCGCAAGAAAGCCGGTAGCGAAGTTGAATATCGTTTTCAACTTTCCAAGGACGACTTGCCGCCCTACATCGTCGCGGGACGTTACATGCAATGGCCCGTCAATCGCAATTCGCAGTCCGCAGTTTTTTGGACGCTTCAACCCCTGAAAGGCGATTCCGCGCCCGCGGAGCAAGAAATCAGCTCGGCGTGGCACACCCTGGAAACCGCTTTCGGCCCTCTCGATAAAAATATTGCTGCTCCGCATATCGTCGAATCCACCCAATTGCGCAGATCGGCTCAGGGTGAGGAAGATCCCGCAGTTGCTGCAGCGTTTCCCGGCGGCGCAATTGTGAATCCTGCGGCGCTCGATCTGGGAGTCGACAGCAGCCAGTTTCTCGACATGGTCAGCCGTGCCCTCGCGCACAATTGGTTCGGCGACGAACTGGCGCCCACGCCCGATGCGGCCCTCGGCATCGGCGAGGGATTGCCCGAATATGCGACCATCGTGATCGAGGAAGCTCGCAACGGTCCGGTGGCGCGTCGCGACCGCATCCTTCGCTATTTGCAAAGGTACGAGGAAGCTCGCAAGCAGGCCAGCGAAACACCGCTCGGCCTCACTATGATGACGGATCCCATTGCCCAGCGCCGGATCGCCCTGGCCAAGGCGCCGCTTTTTTTCATTGAACTCGAGAATACCTGCGGTGAGGGTCCGATGCGAAGCGGCTTGGCGCATCTGGTCGCCCTGCTCCGCGGCGAGGAGCTGGGCTATGACGATTTGCGCTCCGCTCTCGAGCAAGCCACAAATCGAAATCTAGCGGGTCCGTTTCGCGTGTGGCTGAACGAAAAAGGCATTCCGCAGGATTTCCTCGATCGCTATCCCCTGTCTTCCGCCGTTC
>DATDMO010000097.1:0-4550 GCA_036518755.1 Candidatus Acidiferrales bacterium
TGGTGGCCGAAAAGTGCGGAATATCGCGACAGGAGCAAGATGAATTTGCTCTGGAGAGCCATCGCAAAGCCGTGCGCGCGACGAAATCGTGCTTCGTAAGCGAGCAAATTATTCCTATTGAGCTGCCGCAGCGGAAAGGGCCGCCGGTGGTGATCAAGACAGACGAATCACCGCGCGAAGATACTTCGCTCGAAGCGCTGGGGAAGCTGAAACCGGCATTCAAGAAAGAAGGCGGGACGGTGACTGCGGGAAACGCACCCGGAACGAATGACGGCGCAGCTGCGGTGGTGGTAAGCAGCGAGAAAACCGCGGCGCGACTTGGCAGGCCGGTGATGGCGCGGATCGTGGCGCAAGCGGTGAGCGGCGTCGAGCCGAAATGGGTGATGATGGCGCCGGTGGACGCGGTGGAAAAGCTACTGGCCAAGATCGGGTGGGATCGCGACAAGGACGTGGATCTCTACGAGCTGAATGAGGCTTTCGCGGTGGCCGCGATTGCCGTGACGCGGCAACTGAAAATCAATCCGGAGAAAGTGAACGTCAACGGCGGGGCTGTGGCGCTGGGACACCCGATTGGCGCGTCGGGCGCGCGGATATTGGTGGCGCTGCTTTACGAGTTGCAGCGGCGGAATTTGAAGCGCGGCATTGCGGCGCTCTGCCTGGGCGGAGGAAATGCGGTGGCGCTGGCGGTCGAGCGTCCGTAAGAAATTCTGTGATGCTAAAACGATGATCTGCCCACAATGCAAGGTGGAATACCGCGAGGGTTTTACGAGATGCTCGGATTGCGACGTGGCTCTCGTCGACAGGCTTGATTCGGGGCAGGCGGGGCCATCGAAACATGAACGCCCGGCGCTGGCGTGGCGAGGAGACGACCCGGTTGTTTTTAGCGCCGTGCTGGCCGCTCTAGGCGACGAGGAAATTCCGAACTACGAAATATCCGACCACGAACAACTGCCGTTTGAGCCTGCTATTCCCAGGCCGCAATACGCCATTTTTGTGAGACAGGAAGACGTGTCGCGCGCGAAGAAAGCGATTCAGGAAGTAATCGGAAGCGATGCTGGTCAGTGAGTGGTTCTGAGCTAAAAGCGCGACGCCAGCAGAAGGCCGCCGCCGATGGCTACCGCGTCCTCAAGCAGCGCAATCACGAAATCTGGCGCGTGAAGCGCTTTTACAGTTCGCGTTCGCACCTGATAACCACCGAATGTCCCAATCAACGCGCCGATGATCCCGGCGATTGCGGCAATCGCAACCGAGCGCGCGCCGGCCGCACCAAAGGCGGCGCCGGAAAGCGCGCCCATGAGGATCCGCGCAGTAAGAGGGACTGCCGTGGTACGGCTAGGTGTTTTCGGTAGTTTATCGTTGATGATCTCGACCAGGGCCAGAAGAGTGAAAACCGCCACGGCGATGGTCGATCCCATAAAGCGCAAGTGAGAATCCTGCAAATTCAATACGTGGAAATGTGCCATCCAACAAACGACCGCAGGCGCTGTAAGCGAACGCAATCCTGCAACAACGCCGATCCCAACCGCGAGCAGCAGAACCATGTTCATAGCTTGAGTCTTCCTATTCGCAGCCGCGCGAAGAGCGTTATCATGAACCCCTGATGTCCACCGAGTCAATCAAGACGATCGCCGTGCTGGGTGCAGGAACGATGGGAAACGGCATCGCGCATGTGTTCGCCCGCGCGGGCTATGCGGTGATTCTGCGCGACGTTGAAGCACGATTTCTCGATCGCGGCATCGCAACGATTACCAAGAATCTGGACCGCGAAATCAAGAAAGAGAAAATCACCGAGGCGGAGAAAACCGCGGTGCTGGCGCGGCTCCGACCAACAACCGATATCGGGACTCTGGCGGCTGCGGATTTTGCCGTCGAGGCCGTTCCCGAACAGCGCGATTTGAAAATACGCGTGCTGCAGGAAGCGGACGCAGTGCTGCGCACGGGCGCGATCCTCGCCAGCAACACCTCCTCCATTTCAATCACGGACCTTGCGGGGCAGACCCAGCGGGCCGATCGCTTCATTGGCATGCACTTCATGAACCCGGTGCCCATGATGGTTCTCGTGGAAGTGATTCGCGGGCGCGCGACCAGCGATGGGACGTTTAAAACGACAATGGAGCTGTGCGAGAAGCTGGGGAAAAAACCCGTGGCGGTGAATGACGCGCCGGGCTTCGTCGCCAACCGCGTGCTCATGCCGATGATCAACGAAGCGGCGTATGCAGTGATGGAAGGTGTCGCCACACCGGAAGCAGTGGATGCAGTGATGAAGCTGGGAATGAATCATCCGATGGGTCCGCTGGAGCTAGCCGACCTGATCGGACTCGACGTGTGCGTGGAAATTCTCGGCGTGATGGAAAAGGGCTTGGGTGACGCAAAATACCGTCCCTGCCCGCTACTGCAGGAACACGTCGCCGCAGGGCAATTAGGACGCAAATCCGGCCAGGGCTTTTACAAATATTGAGGCCAACACAGAGGGGCGAACACTCGGCCGAAGAGTTGCGCGCGTTTATGCGACCGAGAGACTGGTTTTGGAGTTAGTCCTCGCCACAGGTAGTTTCGCAATTACCCAAGAACAGCAGAATTGGATTCGCGTCGCTGGCAGTCGTCGACAACACCAGGATTTTCGTGGGTGAGACGACGAGGAAATCTCCCGTGATAACGGCGGGTGCGGTCAGCGCCAACGTTCCACTTCCCGCGGTCGAGCTAAGGCCGGCGTAGGTTCCGGTAATGGTTTGCGCCGAGGAGTTGCCGCCGGAGGCGCCCTGGTCCTGCGTGCCGGCAATCGTCCCAGCTGTGGAGGACGTGTTCGCCAAGGCTACCGAGCCGGAAATGTCGGTAACGGGAGAGGTGGCAGGCGCCGAGGTTCCGAGGACGAATGTGGAATTGAGATCTGAAGCATTGAGGTTGAGCGGGGAAGGGGACTGAGGTTCGAGAATCCCGAAAAACGGAACCGGCGTGCTGCTGCTGAGCGATTCACCGATGGCGAAGGCTTCGTTTTGATTGATGATGTAAAAGACGAGCGATATCGGAGCGGAAAGGCCTGAATCGACTCGACCAAACTGGTCGGATGAGACGAAAGCGAGGCTCCCTGGATTGAAAGGGGGCATCACCGTCCCCGCCCGATTTTCGAGTATGGAAATGTTGTAGCTGTTGCTGCTGGATCCGGTGAGCGAGACAAGCGCGAGATCAGGCTCATAGGCGCCGCTTCCCGAAGGGAACTGCCCTACCATACCGGCTACACTCGTCGCCGTGAACGTACTTCCCGCCACGCCCGAGAATGGCGATCCAGTTTGCGCAAGCATCTTTCCGGCGGTGAGAAACGGAGTGGTTGAGCCCACGGTGTCGGTTTCAGCGAGGAATGCCTCTGTGCTGGATACTGGATAGACGCTGAAGGTCATGCTGCTCACATTGATATTGACCGGCGAAAGCGTCATCGTGCATCGGGTGTTTTGCGGGGTGGATGCGAAAGCCTTGAAGCTTCCCGAGAGGCCCCCGATTCCGGTGCCGCCGGTCACGCCGTTCGGAGCGCTGGAGTCCGCTTCGCCGGCGGAAATGGCGCCTTGTCCCGCCTGCGAAGCTGGCGGGGTTGCCAAAAAGCTGCCGACGACGACGGATGGTCCTGCGGTAAAGCCTCCTACAGCCGTTTCCTCTCCGGTTACACCGAAGGCATAATTTCCAGTGAGCGTGTTGAAGGCGCACGTGCTCACGGTGCGCTGCTCGAGCTGGCCCGATCCGCGAATGCCGCTAGAATCGAATTCGATTAGGCGGCCGTGCGCCCCGGCAGGATCGATTGCAAAAGCAAAGGTGGGCGATCCGGTGAGGCTGCTGAAAACCAACTGGCCGCGATTGTCACTGCCGAGCGTGTAGGTGCCGGTGAACGTCTGATTTTTGGGCGGCCCGGCCATGGTGTTGATGTCTTCCACGCCGTTCGTGATGGTTCCGGCGCCGTCGGCGGTGAAGCTGCCTGCGATGACCACTTGTCCGCCGGAATTGAATCCGCTGAATTCAAAAGCATAGTCGCCACTCAACACCGCGAGGTTGCCCACCGTGATACTCAGGTTTGCGGTAGCGGTCATCGGGCTTGCTTCGGAATCGGTGACTTGGACTGTAAAATTGGCGGTTCCAGCAGCCGTCGGCGTGCCGCTGATAACTCCCGTCGAGGCCAAGAAAAGTCCGGCGGGCAGGTTGCCCGCAATGATTGTCCATGTGAAAGGCGGAACGCCGCCAGAGGCCCGTAGAGTAGCTCCTACGTACACTTGGTTTGGCACGCCACCCGGCAGAGTGGTTGTTGCCACCGCCAGGGGCAATGGTGCGCCGATGGCGATGGTCAAGGGCTGCCTGGAGAACGAGCCCTTCGAATCGGTCACCATGATGGTGAAGTTGGAATCAACTTGGGCAGTGGGCGTGCCGGCAATTGTAACCGAACCTGTGGTACTACTTCCGAGCGAGAGTCCTGCTGTCAGCGAGCCCGACTCAATTGACCACATGAACGGTGCGGAGCCGCCTTTGGCAGTCACGGTGGCTGTGTATGGGCTCCCGAGATTTCCGCCAGG
>DATDMO010000098.1:0-3357 GCA_036518755.1 Candidatus Acidiferrales bacterium
CGGTCCGGATTCCCCTATCCCCAACACTCGAGGCATCCGCAACGATGTCGTTGGCGCGCTGAAAGCATTGAAGGTTCCGAACGTCCGCTGGCCCGGTGGCTGCTTCGCGGATGAATACCATTGGCGCAAAGGCATCGGCCCCCAGCGAGTGATTGGCCTCAATCCCAACTGGGGCGGCGTGCTTGAACCGAACACGTTCGGCACGCATGAATTTATGGACTTCCTCGACCAGATTGGAGCGGAGGCCTATGTCTCGGTCAACGTCGGCTCCGGCTCGCCGCAGGAGGGGGCTGAATGGCTGGAATACTTGACGACCGCTCAGCCGACGACCCTGGCGAAAGAGCGCGCCGCCAACGGTCATCCGGCTCCTTACAAGGTCGCCTTCCTTGGCATCGGCAACGAAAGCTGGGACTGCGGCGGCAACATGACGCCCGATTACTATCTGAGCCAGCTTAAGATTTATAGCCGCTTCGTCCGGAACTACAACCCAGAGCAGCAAAAAGAACACCAGATGCTGAAGATCGCCGTAGGCCCCGGCGGCGGCGAACCCCGCTGGACCGAGTGGACGGAAGCCATCATGAAGGCCTATCAACATCACCAGTGGAGTTGGGACATCAACGGCCTTTCGATGCACAACTACACCGTCGTGAAATGGCCGCCGGCATTTGCGTCAACGGGGTTTGGAGAAACCGAGTACGCTCAGATTCTCAAGGCCACCCTGGACATGGATGCCTTGATCGCAAAGCATTCCGTTATCATGGACACATACGACCCGCAAAAGAAGGTTTCACTTGTCGTCGATGAGTGGGGCGCCTGGTATGCGCCGCTGCCGGGCAGCAACCCGGGCTTCCTGGTCCAGCAAAACAGCTTGCGAGACGCCGTCCTGGCCGCGCTGAACCTGAATATCTTTGCCCGCCACGCCGACCGGGTGCGCATGGCCAACATCGCGCAAATGATCAATGTGCTGCAGGCCATGATCTTGACCGACAAAGAAAAAATGGTGCTCACTCCGACGTACCACGTCTTCAAAATGTACGTGCCGTTTCAGGATGCGACCTTCGTACCGGTGGTCTTCGACACAGGTTCTTACACACATGGCGACATCACCTTGCCACGCGTGGACGCCATCGCGGCGAAAGACCCCGCTGGTAAGCTATGGCTGGCAGTCACCAATATCGAGCCCAATCAACCGGCGGAGATCGAAGTCAGCCTCGCTGGCGTTGCCGCCAAATCGGCTGCGGGAGAAACGCTAACCGCCCCAAAGGTTGACAGCGTCAACACGTTCGACACGCCCAATATGGTCGTGCCAAAACCTATTTCCGCGAGGGTCGCGGGTGGCAAGCTGTCAATGAAACTGGAGCCCAAGTCAGTAACCGTCATTTCCATCGAGCAATGAGGCGCCTAATGACTCTGAACAAAATGATCGCAAACAAACGGTTGGGGAACAAATTTCTTCGCTTAATGACACTCGGAATAACAGTTGGCGTGGCCCCTCGACTCGCGGCACAGGTGCAGACCGAAGTGCCTCCCGTGATTCCCGGCGCGAAGCCTATGACGGTAGAGCGCATAAAAGTTCACGGCACGGCCCTGGAAGGCAATTTGGAGGGAGATGCGGTCGACCGCGACGTCTTCCTGTTTCTGCCTCCCAGCTATGCCAACGAAAAGTCCCGGCGCTACCCCGTTGTCTATGCCTTGCACGGTTATTCCATCGGCGCCGAGCAATGGACCCATGAAATCCACGTGCCGCAGACCATCGAAGGCGCTATCGCCCAAGGCGCCAAAGAGATGATCGTGGTTTTGCCTGATTCGAAGACAGTTCACAACGGTTCAATGTATTCGAGTTCAGTCACGACAGGTGATTTTGAGCAATTCATTGCGCACGATCTGGTTGCATACATCGACGCTCATTACAGAACCATTCCTGATCGGCTCAGCCGTGGCCTGGTTGGCCACTCGATGGGCGGCTACGGAGCAACACGCATTGGCATGAAGCATTCCGATGTGTTCGGAAGCCTCTACATCATGAGCCCGTGTTGTTTGTCCCCCCGAATGGCCGTGTCGCTAAAGCCAGAAGACGAGAAAGCTTTGGAAGCGGTGAAAACGGCTGAGGATTCGGCCAAACTTGGCTTCTTTCAGCGAGCTCAGCTTGCTTCGGCGGCAGCTTGGTCGCCTGACCCTAAGAACCCGCCACTCTATCTAGACCTTCCAGTGAAAGACGGCGCGGCACAGCCCGACATTCTCGCGAAATGGGCGGCAAATGCTCCGCTTGCTTTCTTGGATCAATACGTCGGTGGTCTGCGTCAGTATCGGTCTATTGCGATTGATGTTGGCGATCAAGACGGTTTACGAATAGACGCCGGCAAGCTGCACGACGCTCTCGATAAGTATGGGATCGCGAACAGCTTCGAAGTGTATTCGGGCACGCACACCAGCAAAGTGGCGGACCGCTTCCAAAATCACGTGATTCCCTTCTTCAGCCAAAATCTCTGCTTTCAGGTGGGATGCAAGTGACCACGGTCATGAATTGCAGCGGCCGCCTGCGAGGCTGCGCTTTGTTCATGCTACGTTTTGTTCCGCTGTTTGTTCTTGGGATTTCTCTAATCCTTTCGCGTATAGCGATAGCTTCTTCTCCGTGGGCCAGGCCGAATTTTTTCATTTTGTAGCGAAGGGCATCGCGGCTGATGTTGAGCAGTTTGGCGGCTTTGATCTGGTTCTGCGGTGATAGAATGCGCATGTGCCGACGCTAAACACCATTGCGCCTTCTTTTATCGTAGACGATCTCCAGGCGAGCCTCGACTTTTATCGCTCGAAGCTGGGATTTGCGGTCACCTACACAGGTGGTGGAAACGGAGACGGCAAAGATTTCTTTGGCATCGTGGAGCGCGACCGCGTCATGATCATGCTGAAGGCCGTCGCGCCGCAGATTCATCCGCAACCCAATCGTTCCCGCCATGAATGGGCACCCTGGGATGCATACGTGCACACTTCTGATCCTGACGCGCTTTATTCGGAGTTCGTCGCGAAAGCCGTACCCATGCACAAGCCACTTGCCGACACCAACGACGGCCTTCGAGCTTTCGAGATTGTGGACAACAGCGGATATGTCATCTGCTTCGGACGGCCGCAAAAGCCGTAGCGTTGCGGGCGCAGACCTCGATCCGCTGAGACCTCTTGGGTGGCCATCCTTGCGGTTTCTTTCATCATGAAGCGCTGCCGGGCGGGGCAAGCCCCGCCCCTACGAGGGGGCTGGCGTTCAGGGGCGGGTTGGTGACGTGGGCTGCTGTTCTTCTTCTCCGTGGGCCAGGCCGAATTTTTTCATTTTGTAGCGGAGGGCGTCGCGACTGATGTCCAGGAGCT
>DATDMO010000099.1:0-2332 GCA_036518755.1 Candidatus Acidiferrales bacterium
CTTGCGCTTCCGTGACTCCCGGTTTCAGGCGGCCGAGCAAGTGCACGTAATGCACGCCTTCCAAAAACTCACCGCGACGGAACACAATGGGCAGGTAAACATCGGCGCCGCGCCACATGAACCGCGGCGGCATCACGCCAATCACCGTGCGGACCGTGTCGTTGAGCCGCATCGAGCGCCCCAGCACGCTGGGGTCGCCGCCAAACTGTTTCATCCAGAACTTGTAGCCCAAGACGGCGACTGCCGGAGCGCCTGGAGCGGAGTCGGCTTGCGTCGGGGTGCGGCCGATGAGCGGAGGCACGCCCATCACGTCAAAAGTGTTCATGGTGCCGATGTTGCCGCGCAGGCGCTTCGGTTCTCCTTCATTGATCCATTCCACATCACTGATCGTCGAGGCGATCGTGCCTTGGAAGATCGAATTGCGTTCGGCGATCTCCAGGAATTGGTCCACGGTGTAGCCCAGCCGGAATCGCGTTGAGTCGGGAGACCAGACCTTCACGCTCATTAAGCTGTCTACGTCCTTGTAAGGAAAAGGATCGAGGACCACGCCATAGATGACGCTGTACATCGCGGTTGTGGCCATGATGCCCAGCGCCAAGGATAGAATCGCAATCGCACTAAAGCCGGGGCCCTTGCGCAAACTTCGCAAACCATAGCGGAAGTCCTGCGCGATTTGTTCCAGGCGGGTCCAGCCCCAAGTGTCGCGGGTTTCTTCCTTGAGATAAGTAGGATTGCCGAACTTGCGCATGGCGGTGTAACGGGCTTCAGCGGGACTCATGCCGGCGGCAACGTTTTCGGCGGTTTGCTGGTCGAGATGGAATTGCATTTCGTCGTCCAATCGCTGCGCGCTGCGGCCGCGACGGAATAGGTTTTGCAACTTGAGCCAGAATCGGCGAGTCCACACCATAACGTCACCTGCCATGCTGAATTATTCGTAACGCAAAGCCACCATGGGATCGACGCGCGTCGCCCGGCACGCAGGCACGTAGCACGCAGCAAGCGAAACCCCAAAGAGCAGGAGAGCAACCGCCACAAAGATGGGGGCGTCTGTGGGACGAACGCGGTAGAGGAGGCTTTGGAGATAGCGGCTCAAACCTAAGGCGAAGGCGATACCGGCTGCGGTGCCAACAATGACGGGCACGATTCCTTGACCTACGACAAGTCGGAACACATCGCTCTTGTTTGCGCCGAGGGCCACGCGAATGCCGATTTCCCGAGTACGGCGAGCGACGACGTAGGCCATTACGCCATAAAGCCCCACGCAGGCAAGCAACGCTGCGAGAAAACCAAACGCCAAAGTGAGAAAGGTCAGCAATCGCTCATCAAAAATGATGTTGCTCAACTGATCTGTAAGTGTCCGGAAATGCGTGGCTGCCACGTCGGGGGCGGTCTTGGCGGCGGTATTACGCAGCGTCGGGATGATCGCGGAGGGGGACAACGCGGTGCGAATGTAAAAGGTGGCGGACTTGGCGACGTCGCGCAGCGGGAAATAGATGGAAGGCTCAGGCGACCATCGGGGATCATTCTGGCGCACGTCCCCTACGACACCGATAATTTCGATGTGAGGGGCTTCGCCGCCGAAACCTAAACGGAAGCCGATGGGGTCGCGGCCGGCAAAGTACTTTTGAGCCGCGGATTCACTGATGATGGCTACCGCGGGACTGGAAAGCGAATCCGTTTCACGGAAAACGCGTCCCCGTTGGAGCGGAATGCCCAGCGTTGAGAAAAAATTCGGTTCGACACGATTTACCCACGGATTTATATCCTTGTCAGGGCAACCTTCGAAGTTGACGGTATCTACTTCCATTCCCCCCGCCAGTAAGGCTTGATCGCCAGCTGTAACGGAACTGACGCCCGGCAGAGCGACAAGTTTTTCGCGCAGACGATTGAACAGGTCCACTGTTTGCGGGGGAGAATAGCGGCTCAATCCAGGTGAAAAATCGAATTGAACAATGTGGTCGATGCGCATTCCCAGATTCTCACGCTGAGTACGGATCAGGCTTTCGCCGAAAAGGCCGGCAGCGACTAAAAGCACCGCGGTCATGGCTACCTGAGTGACGATCAACGATTTCCGCAAACGAACGCTACCCACTCCGCCTGTGGCATTTGCTCCCTGATCTTTGAATACGGATTGCAAGGTTGTGCGTGAGGTGCGAAGGGCTGGAAACATGCCGCACAAAACCCCGCTGAGTATCGCTACCGTCGCTGTAAACGCCAGGATCCGAAGATCAAGGGTGGCATTGAGCGCGGACGTGCCCGGGTCCGGCGGCAGCATGGTTATCAGCCCTCCCAGCGTGTTCCAGCCGAGGAACAGTCCGGCAGCACCGCCTCC
>DATDMO010000100.1:0-12494 GCA_036518755.1 Candidatus Acidiferrales bacterium
AGATTGCGCGAACAGGGTGCGATTACTTTGGTGCCAGCCAGCGCCAGGCCAGCCACACGACCGGGCTGGCAAGGATCAAGCTATCGATGCGATCCAGCATTCCGCCGTGTCCCGGCAGAAGCGTACCCGAGTCCTTCACGGAAGCGGCGCGCTTATAAGCCGACTTGATCAAGTCTCCCATCTGGCCGGCAACGTTGGCGAGCCCGGCGACAGCCGTAAGGGCAACAACGTTCAATTGCATCCAGCGTGCAAAGGCCACTGCGACCAGCAGCGAAGCCACGAGATTTGCTATTGCCCCTTCCCAGGTTTTCTTGGGACTCAAAATCGGCGCGAAAGGTATGCGTCCAAAGCTTCGGCCAGTGAAGTAGGCGAGCATATCGCCGGCCCAGATCAAGCAAAGCGTAAACAGAACGAGATCGCGGCCGCCAGGAACGATTTCGTTGATGCGGACGAGATAGCTAAACGGCAGCGCGATCAGCAAAAGTCCCGCCGAGCTGATCGACGCCGCTGAGAGCACATCGTGCAACGGGCGGCGCGTGGCGAGCCCCGTTATCACCAAACCAAACACGAAAATGAGGAGTACCTCGTCGAGGGAAATGGCGAGCCCGCTCGATGAGGGTCGAACGATGGTGACGCCGGAGCCGAGCGTCAGAGTGTCCGAAGAGCCGGCCACGTACTGCGCGCAGAATATTCCGGCGGCGCAGGCGAATGTCCAATAGCGATAGGCGCGCAGGCCGACGACCTCGCCCAAATTGAAAAACTCGCGGAGAGCGAGTATGGCAACCGCGGCTGCCACGGCGGCCAAGAGCGGGGCCGGTCCCCACCACACCAGAGCGACAACGATTGGTATCAGCACCGCGGCGGTGAGGACGCGAAGTAGCATCCGGCGTCAGCCCCGACCCGAGCGCGCGAGGTGTCCCACGCCGCTCGGAGCACCCTTCTTATGTGCTGGTGCCGCGCCGCGCGCGGACTCCAACCCTCCGTAGCGGCGCTCGCGATCCTGGAAATCCACGAGCGCCTCCAGCAGGCGCGCGCGCGAAAAATCGGGCCATAGGGTTTCGGTCACGTACATCTCGGCATAGGCGATCTGCCAGAGCAGGAAATTGCTCACCCGCATTTCGCCACTGGTGCGGATCAAAAGATCAGGGTCAGGCAATCCGGCGGTATACAGATGATCGGAAATCGTCTGCTCGTCCGCATGGAACGCGGAAAGGCCATTGGCGCGGATGTGGTCAAGCATGGCGTTGAAGGCATCGGCCAGCTCAGCGCGACCGCCATAATTGAGCGCCAGAACAAGTTTCATTCCGGTGTTGCGCGCGGTTTGGCGCATCGCGTCGGAGAGATCGTCGCGGACCGTTTCCGGAAGCTGGGTGGACCGCCCAATGGCCAACAATCGAATATTGTTCTGCTGGATCAGAGGCAGCTCGCGCTTCAGATATTCGCGCAGCAGGCGCATCAGGAAATCCACTTCGGGCTGCGGTCGCCGCCAATTTTCGAGCGAAAAAGCGTACAGAGTGAGGCACTGAATGTGCAATTGAGCGCAAGTTTCAATCACCACGCGGGAGGCTCTCACGCCGGCTCGATGGCCGGCGATCCGCGGCAAATGGCGACGCTGCGCCCACCGCCCGTTTCCGTCCATGATGGCGGCGACGTGCTTGGGAAGCCGGTGAGGATCCAGCTTTTCGAGAAGTGCGGCTTCTTCAGAATTCGCGCCTTTGAAAGACTCGAACTTTTTCACGGAAGATGAGTTCAAGGACACCCGGGAGCGAAAGTAGCACAGCGACTATCCGTCCGCAACCGCGGCCCGCGTCTCGCTTTGGCTACGGCGACGGCGGAAGCTGGATCGAGCCGGTTGCCAGACCGTCGATCAGAGGACGGTCCGCAGCCAAAAAAGCCAGCTCGCGCAGCGATTCCGGAGTTCGCCATTCGATCCTTTCAAACTCCAGATTCTGGATTTCGGCGGGCGAGGCGTGCGCCGCGTAAAAAAACAGATCAAGCGGCTCATCTGTGCCGGGATAGGTGTAACGCGTGTGAAAAACCTCCGGACCAATCTGAGCAATCACGCCGAGTTCCTCACGCAATTCGCGCGACAGAGCTTCCGGCAAAGTCTCCCACGGCTCGACTTTTCCTCCCGGGAATTCCCACATCAGCTCGAAGCGGCAGCCACGCGGCCGTTGGCAGGCCAGCAGTTTGCCCTGATGTTCGATAACCGCGGCTACGACGACACGCATCGCGATCTTCCTTCACGCTCATCATAGCGCGGCTGGTCTTGCTAACGAAGGAAACGATTACTTGGCGCCTGAGATTTTGCGGACGATCATGGTCAGCGGGTCGTAGAATTGGTCTACGACGCGCTCTTTGAGGGGAATGATTGCGTTGTCTGTAATGTGAATTTCCTCGGGACACACTTCCGTGCAGCACTTGGTGATGTTGCAATAGCCAATGCCGAGTTGTTCCTTCAGCAAAGGGATGCGGTTCACGCCGTCCATCGGATGCATTTCAAGCCCCGCGGTGCGGACGAAAAAGCGCGGACCGCCGAACACGTCCTTTTTGTCGTGCTCGCGGAGAATATGGCAGACGTTCTGGCAAAGGAAGCACTCGATGCACTTGCGGAATTCCTGCACGCGGTCGGCATCGCTTTGATAAAATTTCCACGTCGCGCCCGTTCTTGGCTTGAACGCCGGAATTTTCTTGTTCACCTTGTAGTTCCAAGAAACGTCGGTAACCAGGTCTTTTATTACGGGGAACGCTTTCATTGGATACACGATGACGGGCTGATCGAGTGGCAGCGAATCCATGCGCGTCTTGCACATCAGGCGGGGCTTTCCATTCACTTCTGCGGAACATGAACCGCACTTGGCGGCCTTGCAATTCCAGCGTACCGCCAGGTCGGGTGACTGATGCGCCTGAATCGAATGGACGGCGTCGAGAACAACCATGCCTGGCGTGACCGGCACTTTGTAATCGACCGCCTGGCCCCCATCCTTATCGCCGCGAAAAATTCGTAACGTTGCATCCGCCATCAAGAGCCTCCGCGCCGCCGGCCTATTTATCTTCCGCCAAGATTTGCTGCAAGTCCGCGGGCAAGTCCGGCCTTGGAACTACGAACAGCGTCATCGCATCACCCTTCTTCACGATCACGTGATTCTTCTTGCCCCATTCGTCCTCGGTCTTCGGGAAATCGAGGCGGCTGTGCGCGCCGCGGCTTTCCTTGCGCGCGAGTGCTGCGTGCGTGCAAGCCTCGGAAACGGTGAGCATGCACTGCAAGTCAATAGAAAGATGCCAGCCGGGATTGAAGACGCGCGTACCCTCGACGCGAACCTTTTGGGCGCGCTCTTTTAGCTTCGCGATTTCGACGAGCGCCTGGCGGAGATCGGCGTCTGTGCGAAAAATTCCGACGAGGCTCTGCATCACTTCTTGAAGGTCGTGATGGATCGTGTACGGATTCTCGCCACCAGTGCGGTTGAATGGGGCCAGGGCTTGGCGCTCGGCGTCCTCGACTTGGGCATCGTTGACCGTTGGCGCGGCTGTCTTCTTGGCGTGCTCGGCGGCGGCCAGGCCCGCGCGGCGCCCGAAGACCACTAAATCCGAGAGAGAATTTCCGCCGAGGCGATTTGCACCGTGAAGTCCGCCCGCCGCTTCGCCAGCCGCAAAGAGTCCGGGTATGGAGGATTGTCCAGTTTCCGCGTCCACGCGAATGCCGCCCATCATGTAGTGGCAGGTAGGGCCTACTTCCATCGGTCCCTTGGTAATGTCCACGTCCGCAAGTTCCTTGAATTGGTGATACATGCTGGGCAGTTTGCGCTTCACGTATTCGGCGGGCTTGTGCGAAATATCGAGGAATGCGCCACCATGCGGAGTGCCGCGGCCCTGCTTAACCTCGGTGTATATCGAGCGTGCCACGACATCGCGCGTGGAAAGCTCCAAGCGCTTGGGATCGTATTTCTCCATAAAGCGTTGGCCATCTTTATTCCGGAGGATTCCGCCCTCGCCGCGCACCGCCTCCGTGACCAGAAGTCCCTGCACTCCTGGCGGCCAAACCATTCCCGTGGGATGAAATTGCACGAATTCCATGTCGAGAAGTTCGGCGCCCACATCGTATGCAAGCGCCATGCCGTCGCCTGTGCACTCCCAGGAATTCGAAGTAATTTTCCACGATTTTCCGATGCCTCCGGTGGCAATCACCACGGATTTGGCCTTGAAAGTGACGAACTGGCCGCTTTCGCGCCAGTAGCCGAACGCGCCCGCGACCCGATCGCCGTCTTTGAGCAACCGCGTGATCGTACATTCCATGAAAACATCGAAGCCCATCTCGACGCCGCGGTCCTGCAACGTCCGAATCATCTCGAGGCCAGTGCGATCACCTACGTGGCAAAGACGCTTGAACGTGTGGCCGCCAAACGCGCGCTGCAAAATCTCGCCGTTCTCAGTGCGGTCGAAAAGCGCGCCCCACTGCTCGAGTTCGCGGACGCGGTCGGGAGCTTCTTGCGCGTGAAGCTGAGCCATGCGCCAATTGTTCAGCAATTTCCCTCCGCGCATGGTGTCGCGAAAATGCGTGCGCCAGTCGTCGGCTTTATCGACGTTGGCCATCGCGGCGGCCAAACCGCCCTCGGCCATCACGGTGTGGGCCTTGCCGAGCAATGACTTGCAGACCACCGCCACGTGCGCGCCTTGCGCCAGAGCCTCGATTGCGGCTCTGAGTCCCGCGCCGCCCGCACCAATGATGAGGACGTCGTGTTCGTGAGTTTCGTACTTGGAGGTCACAGGATTCGAATGTCCTTCAACGCGCCGGAGGCTACCAAGCGGATATACAAGTCGGTGAGGCCGACGGAAATCATGCTCACCCAGGCCCAGAACATGTGGTGCTCGTTCAGTTTGGTGACTCCGCGCCACGCCGATTGCCGAGGCGACCCAAATGTAGCGCAGGAGAAGCAATCCAGTTTTCCGCCGACCAGATGACGCAGCGAGTGGCACGACAGACTGTAGGTAGTGAGCAGAATCACATCCACCAGCATAATCAACGTGCCCACGCCGATGCCGAAGCCGTTGGGGAAATAGAAAGCGCGCCACGTGTCGTACCAAAGGAACGCAAGGATCACAGTCACGATGTAGAAGAAATAGCGGTGAACATTCTGAAGAATGAACGGGAAAGCCGTCTCACCGCGGTACTTTCGGCCGCCTCCTTCGCTGACGGCGCAGGCGGGCGGGTCAAGGAAGGCGGCCCGGTAATACGCCTTCCGATAGTAATAGCACGTGATGCGAAATCCCCCTGGCCCGCCGAGAATTAGCAGAGCGGGCGAAAATGGCCACCAGTGATGGTTGGGATCGATAAGAGGAGAATAAAAAGGAGAAAGGTAAGGATCGGTCCAGAAGTAATTATTCTCAAACGCTCTCCAAGTAGCGTAAATAAGGAACCCGCCAAATACAATGAGGAACGGAAGGTTCTCAATCCACCACGCGTCGCGGCGTTGCGTACTTCCGAAACGAGTCAATCCCCCTGCAGTTGTGGAATCTGCCACCCTGTTTGTGCACCCCCAAGCTAACTAGAATATTCGAGAACGTTGCTTTTGGAAACAGGATTCTGGGCGAGTGCGAGACTCGCTCGTCAAAAAGTGTTCAGTCGCGATGCACGGTAGTCGGCGAAAACGCCGGCAGGCACACCGAAATATATTCCGCGCCCTCGGGCGTAGAGTACCGCACCCACTCGCCTGCGTGCGCGATCACAGCTTGGCCGGCGCGCACATCCAGCTCGCCTGTCTTGTACGCAACCCGGAGCGTCCCGCTCAGCACGATGCTGTACTCGTCGAATTCCGGCGTTTGCCCTGGCTCCGACCATCCCTCTGGGCTTCGCATGCGCGCGACACTGACGCCCGCGGTCCTTGAGTTTACGAGTCCTACGAATTCTTCGATCAGTTTCGGCTTCGTTCCCGCTGCTGCCACCTGCGTCGGCTTCTCGATTAAAGTCGGCATAATCCCCTTACGGCGTGGCGTTTTTATGTCAGCGCTCTGCCGCCGTCCACGACGATTACCTGTCCTGTGACGAAATCGGCGGTGGCAAGATAGGCAACGGCGCCGGCAATGTCGTCGCCTGTTCCCGTGCGATGCAGCGGAACGCGGTGAATGTATTCTTCATCCGGCGCCTCGCCTGGGAACTGAATCGTCCCTGGGGCCACACTGTTCACCGTAATTTCTGGACCGAGCGCCCTCGCCAGGCACCGCGTCAGCATAATCGAGCCCGCTTTCGACACGCAGTAGTGCGTGTACGCCGGCCACGCGAGCAATCCGCCGAGTGACGAAAGATTGATAATGCGCCCGCGCCCCTGACGTTTCATTATTGGCGCGGCCAACTGCGCGCAGAGGAACTGCGACTTCAGGTTCGTATCCATGATGCGGTTCCACTGCTCGTCCGTGAGATTTTCGAACTTGGCGGGGAAAAACATCCCGGCGTTATTGACAAGAATATCGAGCCTTCCGAATTCGTGTTCCACGGCGGCGAACAGTTTCTCCACTTCTGCGCGCTTGGAAACGTCCGCTTGGATCGCCGAGGCCTTTGTTTCCCCCGCACGAAGTTCGCGGACCAGCGACTCCGCTTCGCCCTTCGAGGTTTTGTAATTCACCGCGATCGCAGCACCGTCCGCCGCCAGACGCAGCGCGATCCTTCTACCAATGCGCTTCGCAGCTCCGGTGATCAGCGCAACCTGTGCTTCTAGAGGTTTTCCCGCCATGCGTGGCTCCTGAGTGCAACGCACACATTAACATCATCGAGCTTCAAGGTGCTTCCCGTCACCTTTCTTCGCGGCGCTTTCATGTAAAATCATGCGGCGCGAAGCGGAGGACGAATGAAAATCGACCTATTGGCAATTGCGCCGCATCCCGACGATGTAGAACTCACCTGCGGCGGCACGATGCTCAAGATGGCTCAAGCAGGCTACCGCACGGGCATCCTCGATCTTACGCGCGGCGAAACCGGCTCGCGCGGCACTCCGGAAAAGAGGCTCAAGGAAGCGGAACGCGCCGGCAAAATCCTCGGCGCCAAGGTGCGCCGGAATCTCGGATTGCCCGACGCTCACCTGCAAGTATGTGACGAGCAAAAGGAAGCCATCGCTGCCGTGATCCGCGAACTCGAACCTCACACCGTGATACTCCCGTACTGGAAGGGACGCCACCCCGATCACTACACAGCGGCGACTCTGGGATGGGAGGCTTGTTTTGTGGCTGGCCTGAAGAATTATGCGCTCGCAGGCGACGCGTTCCGCCCATTCAAGATTATTTATGCCGCCGCTTACGCCGATGTTCGTCCGACCTTTGCCGTGGATATCACCGCGCAGTACGATCGTCGCCGCCAGGCGATCCTCGCTTACGCCTCGCAGTTCCGGCCGCCAAGGCGTGACCACCGCTCCAAGGTTGCCCTTCCATTGGACGAACTCGAAGAGCGAATGAGCGTGGCCGCAAAGCACTACGGTCGGATGATCGGCGTAAAGTACGCGGAAGGCTTCGTGGTGAAGGAAGTCATGCGCGCCGACGACATAGTCAAGCTGCCCGTCCGATCGATGTGACACCGTGAAGTCATCACCCGAATGAACCGCTTGAAGTAACCTCCGTCGCATGCGCGTAAAGAAATCATAAGTAAATCCGCGAAAATTGACGCCCATAAGAAAAATCTATCCATCCGATGAAAAAAACAGTTCAAACCGGTCCAAGGCTCTGCTTGACGCCGAAGGAAAAGCTGCGGTAACGTCTGCCACTTAAATTCTATTGCTGGAGCCCAATGACTGGAGGATGGATGGACCCGAAAGGCGTTCTCGAATTCGCATCGAAAAACGGGGCTAAGATTCTCGACCTTCGTTTCATCGATGTGCCCGGCGTATGGCAGCACGTCAGCTACCCTATCAAGGAATTGACCGCGGATTCCTTTCACGAAGGATTCGGAATGGATGCCAGCTCGATCCGCGGATGGGCTCAGATTCACGAATCGGACATGCTGTTGATTCCCGACCCGAACACCGCCTTCATGGACCCATTTCTCGAAACGCCCACGCTGGTGATGATCTGCGATGCGCAAGATCCGCCCACGCGTAAGCCTTATCAGCGCGACGTCCGCAACCTCGCGCATCGCGCCGAGGAGTATCTCCAGAAAAGTGGCATTGCGGACCAAGCCTTTTTCGGCGCCGAGGCGGAGTTCTTCATTCTCGATAACGTTCGCTTCGACTCCCGCGAAAATTATTCCTACTACTACGTCGATTCCGATGAAGGCCGTTGGAATTCAGGACGCGAAATCCCGGGGCAGCCCAATTTGGGCTTCCGTCCGCGTTACAAGGAAGGCTATTTTCCCGTTCCTCCCACCGACCGTTATCAGGATATGCGCAGCGAGATGGTTTTGAAGCTGCAAGAGGTCGGCATGGAGGTCGAGTGTCACCACCACGAGGTCGCCACCGCCGGCCAGTGCGAAATTGACTTCAAGTTCGACACGCTGATTCGAGCGGCGGACAACATGTGTAAGTACAAATACATCCTCCGCAACACCGCGTTCAAGCACGGCAAAACGGTCACCTTCATGCCCAAGCCAGTCTTCTCCGATAACGGATCGGGCATGCACACTCACCAATCACTATGGAACAAAGGCAAGCCGCTGTTTGCCGGAGACGGCTACGCCGGATTGAGCCAACTCGCCATGTGGTACATCGGCGGTCTGCTGAAGCACGCTCCAGCGATCGTGGCCTTTGCCGCGCCCTCCACGAATTCCTATAAGCGCTTGGTCCCCGGATTCGAGGCGCCCGTGAACTTGGCCTATTCAAAGCGGAACCGCTCGGCGGCCGTCCGCATTCCGGTTTATTCCGAGAACCCGAAAGCGAAGAGGTTGGAGTTCCGTCCGCCGGATCCGTCTTGCAATCCCTATCTCGCCTATTCGGCCATGCTCATGGCCGGACTCGACGGCATCGAGAACAAGATCGATCCGGGGGGTCCTCTCGACAAAGACATCTTCGAACTTTCGAAGGAAGAGCTCTCACATGTTCCTTCGGTTCCCGGATCGCTCGAGGAATCGCTTAAGGCCCTCGACAAGGATCATGCCTTCCTCACCAAGGGCGGCGTGTTCACCAAAGACTTCATCGATCTTTGGATTGATTACAAAATGTCCAAAGAAGTGAATCCCATGCGGATGCGCCCGCACCCGTACGAGTTTCACTTGTACTACGACATCTAGCAATCCAGTTGGGATCTAGTTCCTGGGTCCCGGAGGGCGGAGCACTTCGTACAGTTTGGGGTTCGTCCGGTACCGGGCGAGTCCGCAGCGGGCCGTCATGGGGGTGGGGTGGCGGCCCAACCTGCACTCACTCTTGATTGCGCCGCTTGGAGGCTCTCAGCTCCGTCACGATCCTTCTACCGCAGAACAATTACCGTTCCCACTTCTCCATTCACATCACTCAGGCCGCAGATGTAGTGGTAAGTGCCAGGCCTCGTGAATTTCACGCGGAGGCGCGTCGGACCCGGAGCGGACTGCGGAAGAAACGGGCGATCCTGCGCCGCCGCCTGCAAAAAGCCCGAGCTCACGCTATCCGTGGGGGAGTCAACTGTGGCCTGCGGCGTGCCGTCGGGTCCGGGGATCGCGGTAACCAGAGTCCGGAGATTCATGGGCTCGGGCCCAAATGTGATGGTATGCGGCACCATCGGATCCGTATTGATCCACTCCACCGTTTCTCCCGCGTGGATTTGAATCGTTCCCGGCAGAAAGTGGACCATCGCCAAATATTGCCCTCCTTCCGCGTCGACGACGACTTCTCCTGTCATCAAAACAACATTCTTAGACGGCTGAAACTCGCGTACCTCTTCCGAAGGATCAGCCTTACGGGCAAGAAGATCGCTCATCTCCTCCGCGGCCTGATGGTCATAGTCAAACTGATCGTAGGGCAGAGCTGCGGCGTAGAATGCCGCCGCGGAATCCGTGTGCTGCATGACGTGAATAACGCCGTTCATATCAGCGTGAGCCGGGCATACCAATTCATAGTTCCCGGGTGTCGACAACTCAACGACGTGGGTGGTTGCGTTCGCCATTGGGCCCGAAAAAAGCGGATGCGCCTGTCCCGCCTCCAGAAGCGTCACCGTGTAAGGCTCGCTTTTGGCAGAAAACGTAAACTTGACGCTGTCCCCCGCGTAGATCCATATCTCATTCGGCAAGAACGCGTCGGCGTGCCTGGCCTGATCGTAGCCTTCCGCACCGACCTGTACATGCCACGTCTGCTGCGCACCGGCAGCCGGCGCAAACATTGCCAGCCCGCCAGCCGGCATTAAGCCAACGAAAATCGAAGAGAGCATGCTGCGCAACAAGATTCTTCGGCGCAACTCCATCCCGGCGCTCCTAAGCAATTTGCACAAAGACTCCCACTTGCGAACTCAAACGCTGACCGTCTAGCGCAAATCGCCTCATGCTCGCAACTGCTTAGTGAACTCCGAAAACGGCCTGTCACTACTGCGATTAATCAAATCGCCAACCACCAGCGAGAGAAGCCGCGATTCCTGGACCGTCGCTGATAGACTTTCTTCGAGGACCCGTTCGTCATGAAAATCTTCGGCCGCAAAGCCGCAACGGATGCCAATCGCCGCGAGCGTGCAGCCAAACAAAAGCAGGGCCAACCCGGCGCGTCGCACCGTGTGACGCTCGATCTATATCGCGCCGAAGTTCTCGCGTCGATGATGGCCAAAAGCCGCTCTTCGGACTGCATTGAGATCACCGACCTGCTGGCCGGAATGTACATCTCGAATTGGGAGCGCCTCGCCCGGTATTGGGCAGACAGCAAGCAGGAGGAAATTGAGACCCTCCTCCGAAGGATCTGTCGGATCAGCCCTCAGCGGTGGCATTCCTGGATCGAGTCCTATCAAGCCAGCCGCGACGATGGCGGCAAGCGAGTGTGGCAAAAGTTGCGCATATCGAAGAACGGCAAAGACGGTGACAAATCTCCCGCGCCTTCCGCGGACATGATATCCGTCCTCAAAAGGGCCGAGGAACTAACGCCGTTTCGCGAAAAATCCGGTGGCGCTTCCACTCCCATCCTTACCACGGAATGCGTTCTGCTCTGCATCTTGCGAACCTTCGGTTCCGAAATCAGCCGCCGCCTGCTTGCTACTGGAATCGACCACATTAAGCTCGAACGAGACGTCCTGCTTCCTCGTCGCGCCCCCCTCACCTGACAAATTTCGCGCTCGCTGAGATTGTCATCCTGAGCAAAGTCACGCGCGTTCCTGCTTTTCCCGCGGTTCTTGCGGGCGCGATGGGTAGGGCTCCCGGGTCGACGTCTAATCGAGCCCGGGAGATCAGTCGTCGAAGCACCTCTCTTCGATGTCACAGCCGGCAAGAAGTTCAATCCAAAGAAAGGCCTCATCTTCGCGAGCCAGCTGTCCTTCGGCCGTCTGCGGTCGGGAATTTGGCTCTTCTTCGCGATTCACCGTAGACGATTTTTCTTTACACCAACAGGTACTTGCGGGAATCCGACCCCTTGTGTAAAGATTTTTTTCGTATCCTCGTACTGCGCCCAGAACGCCCTCAGATAATCATTTTGAAGCGCGGCCAAAGAACCGCCAGCGGCGCGCGCGGCTTCCGGCAGACGTACACCGGCACCGATTGCTCATTCGGCATCGCGTGTGGACTCTCGATCGTCGCCGCCTGGCGCACGTCGCCGAACAATTGCATGAACTTGCGCGACTGCTCTCCAAAAACGATCACGCACGCGCCCGAGTACCCGCGAGGGCCCCAATAAAAATAACTATTATGCCCGCCGATCGCTTTCGGCAGGCCGAGTGCCGGCCCGTAGTAGTCGATCGCGCCGGTCTCGCCATAATTGCCGCCCAATATCGCGCAGTTCGCGCGATCTGAGGCTGGCAGGCCGTCGTACACTTGCGCCACTGTTTCCGCCATGTTTTTCCAGCCGAACATGTCGGCATACAGCTGCGGAAGCGGCGCGCGCAGCGCATCGCGTTCCGTTTTCGCCAGACTCGAATACGGCAACACGCGCGAATAGCGCAAAAACGTATTCACGGGCAGCACCGGAACGCCGAACGGCAACGCGACCAGTCCTGCGGTCGCGATGATGGCGGCATAACCGAAAACGATACGCCGGCGCTTCCGCCCCTCCGCGAAGTGCTCCAGCACCACTCCTCCGGCCGCAAACAAAATTGGATAAACCGGCAGCGCGTAGTACGCCTTTCCACCACAAATCATGAAGATTGCGAGCACAATCAGATAGTTCCAGCCAAGGAATCGGAACCGCTTCGCCTCTGGCGAGCGGAAATACCAAACCAACCCGCCCAGCCAGAGGGGAAAAACGATCGGATTCAGAAACACAATCTGTTCGGCGAGAAAGCCCAAAGGAGTAACCGGAATGTTCTTGTAGAGCTGCGCGTTGCGCACCACCTCAACTTGTGGCCAGCCGTGGCGCGCCTCCCAGACGACGTTGGGCAAAAACACCAACATCGCGACGCACGCTCCCATCCAAATCCACTTC
>DATDMO010000101.1:0-19696 GCA_036518755.1 Candidatus Acidiferrales bacterium
ATGGGGAGAGCCGCGATGCAAGGAAGCAACCCATTTGGCGATGGATTTCCATTTGTGAAGTCGCCCTACGGAGACCAACAGGTGGACAACAAGCAAATTCGCAATGGAATTCAGGCGCAGGCATCGGGATGCGTCCAATGACCCGACGGCCGTTACCGACGGTTATTATTCTCTTTTTCTTTGCTTTAGATGGGTGCGGCTGCAAGCAAACAGGGTACAAGGAATTGCCCTCGCCCGATGGACGGTATATAGCCATCGAAAGAGAGACCAACTGCGGCGCGACAGATCCGTTCGGAACGACCGTTTCAGTGCAGTCTCGACAACCACGACTGGGAATGGCTTGGTTAGGATTTCCGAGTAAGCGCGTTTTCCTCGCGGACGTTAGCCTTGGCAATACGCGCGTCGCGTGGCTTGACAATCGTGCACTGGAGGTCGCCTGTACGGGCTGTGAGAAATATGGGGTTGCCGAAAGAGTTGCACATTGGAGAGACGTCAAGGTCACCTTCGACGTCGGCAACGCCAAGAAAGGCGAATATTGAACAGTGATTAGCCCGTCCTGGTGGTCTGGCGGGTGGCGCACCCTTTTTTCCAATTCATCTCCGCATGCGAGTCACACCCGATCTCCCCTCAAGCTTCGAATAAAGTCAGTGGGTGGCGCACTCTTCGCTTCTCAGAAGGGTGCGTCTTTCTTTTCTGTTGTCCTCCGACTTCGCCGTCCAGCCTCCAATCCGGATTGGGCGGACACCCGTTCGCGATCCCTCTCCAATAAAACGCGTAGCTACTCCACAACCAGTCCTTGGGATGTCGGACCAGCCCTCGCTTCACCGGATTGAAATGCATGTAATTCAGCTTCTCGTTCTTCTTCTTCCAGCTCCACACGTTGAAGTCGTAGAACCGCCGCTGCCAAAACGGGCTACGTTTCTTCGCGGGCCCTTCGTCCCATAAACGTGTTTGTCCCGGCGGCCTGCGCTTCGGTCGCCGAGCGTGCAGGGCCCGCGAAACTCGCTGTTTCAAAACCTGTATGACGGTCGTCGGAGTTCCTCTTCTCGGCTCGCCCATCAGCAAATGAATGTGCTCCGGCATCACCACGTAACCGATCAACGCAAAGTCATAGCGCTCCCGAACCTCAGCCAGACTCTTGAGAAAAAGGCTGCGTGCCCGCTCGGACCCCAGCAACGGCTTGCGCCGATAGCAACTGCAGGTGATGAAATGCAGGTGACCCAATCCGTAGCGGCGTTCGAGACGATGTTTCATGAAAAGATTCGCACCCTTCGCAAACACCGCGAAGGATGCGGCACCCGCCCTTTTGTATCGAGGCTATGGCTAATTCTGGTGTGGTATTATCCGGCCGCGCTCGAATGTCAATGGTGGAAAATACGGAGAGAAAGGGTGCGCCACCCGCCCAGGAAAGAGTGCCTGCGCCACGATTCTCGAGTTTTTCAGTACCCGGGTACTGTTGACGACATGGCCGCGACGGCTACATAGTGTGTTCTGCTTGCAATCGTAAGCGGGGCGGCAAGGCGCGGTCCTGAGGCGGGATCTGTGAATTCTTCGAAGTTAACCTCCAAGAAACTGGCCGCAGACGTGCTCGGGTGATCCGGGGGCTTTCTGATATTCTTCCTCGTAAGGGCCCCGGCTAAACACGGAGCATAGAATTGCAGAGCTACGTCACTTCTACGGGGATCATGCTTCAGACGAGCTTCTTCCTGCTCGCGGCCTTCTTCGTTTTCCTTTATCGCCGGAAACGCCAAACATACCTTCTGGCGTGGTCCGCCGCGTGGCTGCTGGTGGCCTTCCATTTTCTGTTTAGCGCTTTGGGCGTATGGCTTCACGGAGACCCAAAGTGGATGGGATGGCTGGGCGCGCTAAACGAAGCCGTCTTTGCCTTTGCGGGCCTGGCCTTCTACTCCGCCTCGCGGTTGTACGCGAGCCTGAAGGTGCCGAAATGGCTGGGCATCGCGGGTCTGGCGGCGGTGGTTTGGTCCATTGCACACTCTCGCTATTCGCTCGGCGTGCCGCCGGTAGTGCTGGGCGTTGGCTTGGTTTTCCTGTTGGTTGCCTACACCTTCTGGCAAGAAGGACGCAAACAAGAGTCTCGAGCGGATGTGCTACTCGGCTTCACCTTTGCCGGTTGGGGCCTGATTTGCATTTCAGCCCTGTTTAATTCTCGACTGGCCTTCATGCAAAGGGTGCATCTTCTGCCGACAATTATTTTGCCGGAACTTTTCGCCTGCGTGCTAATGGTGATGTCCGTCTATGAAGAGGAACGGCGACGAGCCGAGCGAAACATGCTGGCTCTCTCCAATCTGAATCTGGTGACGGGGAGCTTCGTGGGAGGCGAGATTCAGAAGATGCTGGCGCAGGCGCTGGACCGGGTCCTGAGTGTAGTTCGCGTTCCGGCCGGCGCTCTGTGCTTGCAACAGGGTGAAACAAGCGGGACGGCTTCCGTGATCGTTGCCGGCCTGAGTGATTCCTTTTCGACCGCCATTCAAGAATCGGAGCTGAATGAATATTTCATCAACCTGGTCGCGCGGCTGGGCGGACTGGTGGTTTTTCGGGACCTGGCCCGAGACGCGAGCTGGAGGGCACTGGAAAAAGACGACGCCTTCCGGCGCATCCGGCAATTGCTGCTGGACCAGGAACTGCGCACGATTGTAGGGATCAGTTTGCAGGCCAAGGAGCGAGTCTTTGGAGTTCTCCTCCTCGGAAGTCCGGACAATCGGAGCTTCGGCCCTGCCGAGCGGCGCCTGCTGCTTGCGCTCGGCCAGCAGATCGGCATGGCGGTTGAGAATAGTTACCTGATCCGCCAGACATCGCGGCGCAGCGAGGAGTTGCACATCCTTAACGAAATAGGACGGGCTCTCAGCTCGACTCTGGATTTGGACAAACTGCTTGAGCGCATCTATTCCGAGATTCGCCGCGTGGTTGACGCGGGCAGTTTTTTTATTGCCTACCACGATCAAGACGCCGGGGAAGTCCGCTTCGAAATCGAGGTGATGGATGGAAAACGGCTGCCCAAGCGGTCGCGCGCAATCGCCAACCGGCTGGTGGAATACGTAGTCCGCACCGAACAGCCGCTTCTGATTCGGGAGCGCTACTGCGAAGAAACGGAGCGGCTTGGATTCGACTCCCGACAGATGTGCGGTTCGATATGCGCGGTGCCTCTGATTCTCTACGATCGCCCCGTGGGTGTAATGGCAGTCCACAGCGAGAAGGAACGTGTATTCGACGAAGGCCACGTGGAGTTTCTACGCGTTCTGGGCAGCGAAGCGGGCATCGCTATCGAAAACGCGCGGCTGTTCGCTGAAGAACAAAAGAAGTCTCGCCAGCTCACGCTCATCAACAATATTTCGAATCATGCCATCACAACTCTCGATGCTGAGGAGATGCTGGGGAAAATCGCCGCGGAGATGGAGAAGCACCTCTCCTACAACCATATAGGAATTGCGATCCTCGATTACTCGGCAAAGGAACTCGTTGTCCAGGCGGATGCGGGCCTGCGACGCGAAGCGGTTGGGCGCCGCTTATTACTTGGGGAGGGTTTGATCGGGCAGGTTGCCCGCACGGGTCAGATGGGAATCATCCGCGAAGCCAATGCTTCGACTCCAAGAATGGTGCTCCAGGATTCGGTGGCGTCCGCTGCATTGCCGGTAACTTATGGGGAGCAGTTCCTCGGCGTTCTCTATGTAGAAACGTCGGAGCCGTGCGACTTCGCCTCGCAAGACATCGCGCTGCTTCGAACGCTCGCAGACCTCTTTGCAGGCGCGCTGCACAATGCTCTTACGTTTCAGAAGGCGCAGGAGCAGGCCATTACCGACGGCCTCACGGGCGTCAAGACGCACCGTTTCCTAATGGAGGCGCTATCCTCGGAATGGAAACGTTCCACGCGCGCGAGCCGGCCGCTGGCCTTGGTCCTCATGGACCTCGACCGGTTCAAATTCGTGAATGATTTTTACGGCCACCTCGAAGGTGACGTAATGCTGCAGCGCGTCGGGCACATCCTCGAAGAGAATTGCCGACGCTCGGATGTGGTGGCCCGCTATGGCGGCGACGAATTCGTGATACTCATGCCGGAGACGACGATCGAGCAGGCCCGCCAGCTCGCCAATAAGCTTCGTGGGTGGATCGCATCCGATTCCGTACTGCGCGATAAGAATATTACCGCCAGCTTCGGCATTGCCGCCTTCCCGCTTCACGGGAGTACGCCGCAGGAGCTGATTCAGGTTGCGGACTCGTCGATGTACCTTTCCAAACACCAGGGCGGCAATCTGGTTTCCAGCGCCGAGCAGGGCGATCCCATCGACCGAAAAAGATGGAAGAAGGACGTGCTCGAAGCCTATTTAGGGGTTACACTCAAGCGCCTGTTTTCCACCGGGCCGGAAGCCTTCGAGGAAATCTATCGCCGCCTCGAACAGTTTACGCGTTCGCTTACGGAGCAAGGAGTTGACTCGGATGGTGTGCTACCACCGTCAGTCGTCGAGACCGTGACGTCGCTCGCATACGCAATCGACGCGAAGGATCATTACACGCAAGGACACTCCCGGAAGGTCTCCGCGTACGCTGTGATAATCGCCAAGGAACTGGGCCTCACCGAAACGGAAATCGAAGAAATTAGGCTGGCTGGACTGCTCCACGATATCGGCAAAGTCGGAATCCCAGAAGCAATCCTAAATAAGTCAGGCCCGCTGGACGCTTGCGAATGGGAAACGATGAAAACTCACACCGATCTCGGCGCGCGAATTCTCGAAATGCTTAAGCCGATGGCGCGGATCCGGGAGATGGTCCGCCACCATCATGAGTTTTATGACGGCACCGGTTATCCTTGCCGGCTCGAAGGCGAGAATATCCCCCACGGCGCCCGCGTAATTGCCATTGCCGACGCCTATGACACGATCACTTCAGCGCGTACCTACAAGAAGGCCCGCACCGCCGAAGATGCGTTTGCGGAGCTCGAGCGGTGCGCCGCGAACCAATTCGATCCGGATCTCGTTCGCATCTTCATCGAAACCATGCGCCGAACGCCGCGCCACACGCTTGAAGCGGTTGCCAGCGCTTCGGGTCACGCCGGAATTTCTTCGCTATGATTCCTCTCTTGTTTTCCTGAAACACCGGCGCGTTGACCGCTCACACGAAGCCGATTGACAAATCGAAGAGAGATTCCTCGACTGCGTTTCGCGCGCGCATACACCGCGCGGAAGACAAAACGCGCGAAACTCCGCTCGGAATGACGGCGTAGTCAAGGCGTCACGCCAACGACGACAAACCAAAGGCGCCAATCGGGAGATTGGCGTTCCCAGCCCGGTCCCGTGGTGCGGATGGCGTACATTACGCCAAGTAAGTTTGCCGGGCACAGCATGCTCCCGCCCCCGCACGCGAAAACAGCGCGCTGGGGACCCCGGTGCTGTGCCCCTACAGCGGCGAGGGGGTGTGGGTGCGGAGGAGGGAGGTGCGCGGAGTGGAGTCCGCGCCTGCATTCCGCGGGCCGGGCGACAATTCGTAGTTTCCGAGGGCGGCGGGAATTAGCCAGACTTGCGCGGGGCCGTATGGCTCACTCTCCGCGCCCCAGCGGATGGTTCCGCCTCCTTCAAGGAAAATCAGCACGTCGAAGTGCTCGGGTGAGCTAATGCACTGGATGCGCTCGCCAAATTCCCATCGCTCCGTGGTGAAGTATTCGCAAGCGGCAAGGCGAGTCTCGGCGACCGGGCCACGACGGATTTGCAGCGCCTGGATTTTTCCTCCACGTTGTTCGCCGAATCGAATCACATCGAGAGCCTTTTCGATGTGCAACTCGCGGGAGCGGCCTTTTGCGTCGCGCCGGTTGTAATCGTAGACGCGGTAGGTGACGTCGGATTGCTGCTGGATTTCGCAGAGCACGAGGCCGGGGCCGATGGTGTGCGCAGTGCGAGCCGGAACAAAAACGGCGTCGCCCGCCTGTAGAGGAACGTGCTCGAGGCAATTCTCAGCCGTGCCATCGGCGATGGCGCGCTCGAAACTTTGGCGAGTGACGCTTGGCTTGAGGCCGACGAGCACTTCGGCGCCTGGACGCGCGCGTACCGCGTACCACATTTCCGTTTTTCCGCGGCCGCCAGCGGCCTGTTCGTGCTGAGAGGCATATTCATCGTCGGGATGGACCTGCACGGAAAGCTTGTCTTCCGTGAAGATAAATTTAATCAGCAGAGGGAAGGCCCCGCGACCGCGCAGGCTAGTGCCCCTCCATTCGGCGGGCATGGCGGGCCAGACATCGCCAAGTTTTTGGCCAGCGTAGGGGCCGCTTGCGAAACGGGACTCATCGCCGGTCATCCAAGCCTCGCCGATGGCCTCAGCGAGATTGGACATTGCAGGGAAAAACGGCGCCAGTGAAAGCGATCCCCAGGGACGCGGGCTGAAGATGGGCTCCAAGCGCGCGGGGCATGGGGATGCTTTGCTGATCGCTACCTCGCTTGCCCGAAGAAGCGGCTGAGCCGGCGGAGGCCCTCGTCGATGCGGTCGAGCGATGTGGCGTAGGAAAGCCGGAGGAAGCCGGGTGCGCCGAATGCTTCGCCAGGGACGAGCGCGACGTGTTCGCGTTCGAGAAGCAGTTTCGATACCACCATATCGTTCGGCATTTCGGCATTGTAGTGCGCCGAAATATTCGGAAACACGTAGAACGCGCCTTGGGGCGCCGTGCAGGTGACGCCAGGGATCGCTCGCAAGCCCGCGACGATACGCTCGCGGCGGCGCGCATACTCCTCCAGCATTTTGGCCACTGAGTCCATCGGCCCGCGCATCGCGGCGAGGGCCGCGTATTGGGTGATCGACGTGGGATTGGAGGTGGACTGGCCTTGCAGCTTTGTAATGGCAGCGATTAGCGGCTGGGGAGCGAGCACGTAGCCGAGACGCCAGCCCGTCATCGCAAAAGTTTTTGAAAACGAACCGACGACGATGAGGTTGTTTTTCGAGCCAGGAACGCTGGCGATCGAGAACGGCCTGGCATCGCCGTAAGTGAAGTGCGAGTAACACTCGTCGGCAAGCAGCCAAACACCATGGCGCTGGCACACGGCGAGAACTTTCTGGAATTCGTCCGGCGGGATTACGGCGCCGGAGGGATTGCTCGGCGAATCGGCGATGACCATGCGTGTGCGCGGCGTGATCAGCTTTTCAAGATCCGCGGCGCGCAGCACGAAGTTATCTTCGGCGGTGGTGGTGAGTATGACGGGCTTGCCGCCCGCATATTTCACGATATCGGGATAGCTGACCCAATAGGGCGATGGAATGATGACTTCATCGCCGGAGTTGATGAGGCAGCAAACGGCGTTGAAGATAGAATGCTTGCCGCCGACATTGACGACGCACTCGGCGGGCTGATACGAGGAGCCGAGTTCGCGCGTGTGCCATTCGCAAATGGCCTGGCGAAGAGCAGGAATGCCCGGAACCGGCGTGTATTTGGTGCGATTTTCGTCGAGCGCCTGGATGGCGGCCCGCTTGATGTGCTCGGGCGTCGGAAAGTCGGGCTCGCCGGCGCCGAAGTCGGCGACATCCACGCCCTTAGATTTCAGTTGTTCGGCGGCCGCGAGCACCACCATTGTGGGAGACGGGCTGATGCGATTTACGCGGTCAGCGAGCCGAAACATTTCTTCGGTTTTCACGGCTGTGGCCGGTTCCATTTCCTATCCTTTTCGAGGTGATGCGGATTTGGATCAACGAGCCAGTCTATTCTAGCTCACCGATGCAGAACCGGAAACTAAAGCGACGGATTGCGTGAGGCCAAATTGGCCGGGGAAACGCGCGCGCACCGGCGATATCGGTTCAGCCGACTTTTGCGCGCAGGCGTTCTTCCACCAGCGGCGGCACCAGACCTTTTACGGGTCCGCCGAGCCGCGCAAGTTCCTTGACCAGGCGCGAGCTGAGATAGCTGTAGGCCTCGCCCGGCAGCATGAACACGGTTTCGATTTGCGGCTCGATCTTGCGGTTCATCATGGCCATTTGCAATTCGTATTCGTAATCGGAGACGGCGCGAATTCCCCTAAGCACGACGCTGGCGTTGCGCGCCCTCGCGTAATCCATCAGCAAGCCTTCGAAGATTTCCACTTCGACATTTTTCCAGTCAAAGGTGACGGCTTCGAGCATCTCGACGCGTTCCTTGACCTGGAAAAGCGGGTCTTTATCGAGGTTGCGCGCCACGGCGACGATCAGCTTATCGAAAATCATGGCGCCGCGAGCGATGAGGTCAAGATGGCCGTTGGTCACCGGATCAAATGAGCCGGGATAAATCGCCGTGACGGGCTTATTCATTTGTGAGGGCATCCAAGCGCTTCGCGGAATTAACCTGCCATGGCGGCGATTTCTTTTTCATCGATATCGAAGTTGGCGTAGACGTGCTGCACGTCGTCGTGGTCCTCGAGAGTTTCGACCATGCGAAGCATCTGCTGGGCTTGGGCGCCGCTGAGCTTGACGTTATTCTTGGGGACCCAGGCGACTTCGGCGGAGGACGGCGTGATGTGCGCGGCGGTGAGCGCTTCGCGCACCTTTTCCATCACTTCTGGAGGAGTTGTAACTTCCCAGGAGGAGCCATCGTCGCGGAGGTCTTCGGCGCCGGCATCGAGGACGACGGACATCATTTTTTCCTCGTCCGCCTGTTCCTTGGGGACGAGGATATCGCCCTTACGCTCGAACATCCATCCGACGGCGCCCGTTTCAGCCATGTTGCCGCCGTTTTTGGAAAACATGTGGCGTATTTCGCTGACGATGCGATTGCGATTGCTGGTGACGACCTGGACGAGGACGCCGACTCCGCCGGGACCGTAGCCTTCGAAGGTGACTTCGTCGAGGGTTTCGCCTTCGATTGCGCCGGTGCCGCGCTGGATGGCGCGCTCAATATTGTCGTTGGGCATGTTTTCGCCCTTGGCCGCGAGAATGGCGGTGCGGAGGCGCGGGTTGGTATCCGGGTCGGAACCGCCGGTGCGCGCGGCGATGGTCAATTCGCGAATGAGTTTGGTGAAGATTTTGCCGCGGCGCGCGTCAGTGGCGGCTTTCTTGTGTTTGATTGTGGCCCATTTCGAGTGTCCGGACATAAGACGACCTTTTAGAGGAGGTGTGGCAGGAGCAACAACTTAGCCCTTGCTGCGACAGTCTAGCAGCAGGGTAGGAAACAGGCAAGGCAGTGGCTATGACGCACCTAAGCTCGTAGGCCTAGTTCGTCGGCCCGTCCATACCCAGGGTTGGACGGGCTGACGAACTGATTGACCCCCGCAGCACACCAGGGAGGCGTCAGGGTGCGAGCTTTGATATCCAGAGTAGGACAGCGGCTCCGGCAATGATCCGGTAGACGGCGAACGGGACGAAACCGTGGCGCCTGACCCAGGCCATGAACCAGGCGACCGCGCCATACGCGACGATGAATGAGACAACGAAGCCGATGGCCAAGACAACCCAGCCGTGCGCGTCGATCCCGGAAACGCCCACCGCATTTGCTCCCTTGCCGAAGACGGATTTCAGCAAATCGTAGAGGGTGGCGGCGGCCATGACGGGCATGGACACGAAGAACGAAAATTCCAGGGCCGAGGCGCGCGACATTCCGGCAATCTGGCCTCCGGCGATGGTGGACATCGAGCGCGACGTTCCCGGGAATACCCCGGAGAAAATCTGGCAGAAGCCGATCCATACGGCCTGACCGAAACTCATTTCCTCCATGTGCCAAGTGCGGATGCGGCTGCCTGCAGCGCCAGGGCCGGCCGCCTCCCACTTCGCATTCATCGCGTCTACGATCCACATGATGACGCCGCCGATTATCAGGGAACTTCCCATGATGGAAAGGCTCTCGAGGTGCTTTCCGATGGTTTTGACGAGTAACAGAGAGGGAATCGCGGTGACGACGAAGGCGATGATGACGAGGCTCAGAGGATGCGTCCAAACAGTGCGGTTGCCACGCTCGCCACGGGGAAACGTGGAGAGGAACTTGGCGATGCGTTCGCGAAAATAGATTGGAAGGCACAGGATGGCGCCCAACTGAATCACGATGGTGTACATCTTCCAGTAGCCGCTACCGAGGCTGATGTGAAGCAACGACTCGCAGATTCGCAGGTGAGCCGTAGAGCTGACAGGCAGGAACTCCGTGAGGCCTTCGACGATACCGAGGATGAGCGATAGCAGATAGTCGTTCAAGATTCCTCCGTGGGTGAGGCAGAGGGCCGCCTAGCTGTGGCGGCCAAGGTGACATTCGCTATCTACAACTCTGGTTGAGCGATTCGCTTGTGCATCGAATACGCGTCGATGCCGCCTGGATAGTAGTCTTTTCTGATTCCCTGAGTACGATATCCGTGCTTTTTCCAGAAGGCAATGGCGGAGGCGCTGTTGGTTGCCGTTTCAAGCCCTACCTGCTGAACGCCATTGGCGGAGAGCGCTCGCTCCGCTTCCCGTAGCATCATGGCGCCGACGCCGTGGCGACGATGGGCTTCGAGGACGTCGATAGTGATGATGTAGCCCCAATGGCCGGCATGAGCGGTGAGGATGAATCCAACAGCCTGATTCCCTGCCTCGGCCACCAAGCAGTGGGCACCTGGGAAGCGAAGATAGTTGCGGAGGTCGCGGCGAGAATATGCGATGCCGGGCTGGTAGCATGCCTGGTCGATTGCATAGAGCGCCTCAAAATCCCGGGGCTGATACTCTCGGAGGCCAAAAGTCAGGGGCACAAGGGTGTTTGTGTCACAAAAAGACGCCCGGCGGAAGACGAAGGTGGCCGAGCTACCGATAGTAGAAGAGCACGGAGCTAATCTTATTGCTGTTGTGGCGGCGCGGATTGTTGCTGTTGCTGTTTCGCCATGTCTGGTTTGCTCTGATCGGCAGAAGCGCCAGAGCCCGGTTTTTCATAGCGCGTCAGGAAGGGCTCGAAGGGCGTAACTTCAAACGGCATCTTCTCGCGGGCGGAAAGCAGGGCGACCGGCTTGGCCTTGAGCAATTCGACGCGATCACTCCACGGGTCAAGTTTGAGGCGCGCTCCGATGGGAAGCGCCGCAATTTGATCGAGCTTATCGGGCGCGAGCGCTGGGCCGGAGTTAAGCAACTGGTCAGAAATAAAAACGCGGTTGCCTATGTGCGGGCTAATGAGGGCAGGCAGGGCCTTCTGTTCCGCAGCCAGTTGTTTTAGGAAAAGGCCGGCACTGCCAAGTTTGTCCTTGTAAGGAGAATTCTTGAGGAGTTCGACGGCCTTGGCTCCGGCGCGCTGCATATCATCCGGCGTATCCTTAAATGAGAAATGACTGAGCGCCTCGACGGTAGAGACGTTGGTCATGTCGTTGAAACCCCATTGATCGGTGGAAGGCTTGGTGAGGAGAAGTTCCGCTAGTTCCTGTGCGAGCATGGTGGCGAGGCTGGCCTCATCCGGAAGGACATCGATGAGGCCGCGGCTAAGCACAATGGTATGCCCGATCGTAAACGATTCCAGCGTGCTGGTAAGGAGCACGCGGCAATGGACCTCCGGCTGGATATCGAGATTGTTGGTTACCTCGAGGTTGTTCACGACGGTTTCGAGCAGCTTATCAACATCGCTGGGCGGTGACAGCAAGCCGACGCGCTGCAGGCGATCGAGAACATTGAGCTCTGCCTGGTGTTGCCACTCCCTTTCGGCCTCGACAGGAGAGCGATCTTGATCCGTGGGCGCCTGATTCTGAATTGCATCGGGAGATTCAATGGTCAGCTGGCTGAACTCCTCCTCGCGGCCGACGTTCTTGAGATCGTAGCCCCACAAGCGCGTCTGAGACTTGAAGCGCACGTGATTGCCGAGAAAATCCCTAAGATTGGATTCCTGACTGAAAACAAAGGAAGGGAGCCAAAGTCCGGGCTGAATGTTGGTACGCCAGCTATCGAAGTGCAAGTTAAATCCGTTGAGGCCTGAGACGGGCGTGTAGACACCGTTGAAACGGACGATTGTGAAGCCCTGATCCTCAGCCCATATGCGGCCCTTGAAACGCCCTCTGCCAGACTTGGGCAGAGGCGTAAGGTCGAAAACGAGGCAGCGCACTTCACCGAGGAACTGGCGGCCAACGTAGTCAAAGCGATAGTGCTGGCGATCGAACGAGCTCGTGTCCAAATAAATCATTTGGAGAAAGCCTTCGGGAACGTAGGAGGCTTCAAAGAATCCGGCAAGGTGCGAGAGTGGATTAAGCTGGTCCAACTTGCCTTTCTTCTTCGAAAGCATGGACTCGTCCACAACGCCTTGGGCGAGATTGGCTTGGCCAAGGTAGTAGTGGTCGCTCACAGGTACGGCGCCCATGTCCTTATCCGGCTTCATGTCCTGGACATAAGTTTCAATGATGGGATTGTAGCGGCGGATGGTAGCGTTTTCTTCGTGCTCTCGAGCGATGATTTTGTCGATCGCCTGGTTGACGGTAAGGGGTGATGTCTGCGCAGCTATGGCTGGCGGCGCCTGATCCGCAGCCTGCTGCGTCTGAGTTTGTGCTCCAGCCGCGCCAGCGAGGGCGACAATCAGGCCCGTAGCCAGAGACAAGGTCTTCCAGGTACGCATTACGCTCCCCTTTCAGTACGCCAATGCGAATGTGATATGCGCGATAGCGGCGAAATCCACCGGGCGGCCATCCTGCTCGGCGGGTCTAAAGCGAATCTGACGCGCTGCCGCCTCGGCCGACTCATCCAGGCCGTAGCCGAGACCCCGGACCACGCGCTCGACCCTAACTTCACCGGAGGCGGTAAAGAGTACTTGGACAAGCACATCGCCTTCAATCTTTTTGGCAATGCCCTCCCGAGTATAAACGGGTTTGGGCACAGACAAAATTTCAACGGGCCTGGTGTTCGCAGGCGCGGCGGTGTGCTTGACTTCCGGAGTCACTGGCGCCTTTACATCAAATCCGCCTTGCTGGACGGCGCCATGACTTCCGCCGCCGGGACTGCCGGTGGCAACGCCATTTCCGAATCCCGCGCTGGCCACGACGCCGCGAGCGCCTTTTGCGCCGCCGGTGCCGTTGCCACTCCCGGGCCCAACGGGCATATCCCAACCGCCAAGTTGCGCGATGTTTGGATTACGGTTTGAATTGTTGTTGGTTGGCACACCATTAGGATCGCCAAAACCGCCCGTCTGCACCTCTGCGCGAGGCTTCCTCAGCGTGGGAGGAGCCGAACTCCCGAGCGAAGGGTTGGGATCTGGAAATGCTTTTGCGACCTGAGTCATGTCTGGCGCTTGAACCTTCCGGGCTTGTCGCACTACAGGCGCGGTAACGACGGGATTATATATCTTGGGTTTCGGAAGTTCGACCGGTTCAGGCTTCGGAGGTTCCTTTACAACCTCGCGGCGCTTCACGACTACTGGTTTCGGTGGCTGAGGCTTCCAGGGCTGAATTACGGGCGCATCCAAAGGCATCACCCAGTAGTGCTGTACGGCCTCGAACTTTTGGGGCATCAGCAAAGGAAATATAACTACCAGCGCCAGGGCGATACACTCCAAGCCGAAGCCTACACCGAACGAGCGCCAGCGCCGTTTGCCATCGGGAAGCAGCGCCTCACGGAAAACGGTTTGGTTCTTTGCCGGTATCATGATGTTTCACCCCGAAACGCCTTGATGTCAGGGGAGATTCAGACATGCAAATAACCCCCAATTTACTATTACTAGAGCGGAGGGCCGGGGCGAATAGGACTCACGTACCATTCTAATCCCAAGGGTGTTGAAAGCGATAACCAAGTTGACTGAAACGAGTCTCGGTTTCGGGTTCATAGGAAGTCATCTCGGAACCAACGCGGGCGAACTCGGTGCTCGAGATCGTTGTGCCGCTCCTCATCCCAGGTTCCCAATTAGCGCGGGGAATGGGCGGCCAATCCGGTAGCGGAATAGACCTGAAAGCTAAACCACTCCGCGCGACCAAAGAATACATGAATCTGTGTAAAAGGCTTGCCAACGGCCTTTATGCGTGAGCCAGCGAGAGCGCCCTTCCGTGGGCGCCTCGCTGGCCGGTCTACGTCCGATGCCTCAGTGTGGCTCAATTACGACGTACTGCGTTCCGCCACCTCGGTTGACGAGTAACAGAACCGGCTGGTTGCCAGCCGCTGCTATCGCCTGCCGGTATTGTTCAAGGTTCGCAATTGGTTTGTGATTGACTTCCTGAATCACGTCTCCGCGATTCAACTCCGAGTCGGCAGGGCTGGAGGGGTCGACGGAGGTAACCACGACACCCTTGGTGCCGGGCGCCAACTGCAACTGTTGAGCGATGTCCGGTGTCAGGTTTTGGACTTGGACACCTTGAAGGCCCCCGGGGCCGCTTTCGTTAGTGCCGCCCTCTTGCGCGACCTTTTCGGGCAATTCGCCCAGTGTTACGTTGAAGTCCTGCATTTTGCCGTCGCGCGAAACTCCCAACTTCACGGTAGTCCCGGGAGCAGTTTGGGAAATGCGCAAGCGCAGGTCATTGGCCGAATTGACAGGTTGACCATTCAGACTGAGGATGACGTCTCCTCGCTTTAGGCCGGCCTTGGCGGCCGGAGTATCGGGTTCAACCTGACCCACAAGCGCGCCGCCAGGGTGATTGACGTTGAATTGTTTAGCCAGCGTGGGTGAAACGTCCTGAGGCAGCAGTCCAAGATAGCCCCTCACGACTTTGCCGTGGCTTACGATCTGGTCCATTACGGACTTGGCCATGTTGATGGGGATGGCAAAGCCGATCCCTTGATTCCCTCCGCCACCGCCGGTGAGGATGGCGGTGTTGATGCCGATCAGGTCGCCATGCAAGTCGATCATGGCACCGCCCGAGTTTCCTGGATTGATAGCGGCATCGGTCTGAATAAAGTCCTCATAATTCTCGATTCCGAGCTTTCCACCCACGCCGGTCGCGCTGACGATACCCATGGTGGCTGTCTCACCCACCGCGAAGGGGTCTCCGATCGCGAAAACCACGTCGCCCACTTTGAGTCTTGAAGAATCACCAAGCGTGAGAGTGGGAAGGTTCGTGGCATCGATTTTTAGAACGGCGATATCGGTTTTCGCATCGGTGCCGATGACCTTGGCCTTAAATTCGCGTCGATCGGGCAGATCAACCTTGATATCCGTAGCACCGTCGATGACGTGATTGTTGGTCACGATGGTTCCATCGGATGTGATGATGACTCCGGAACCGAGGCTTTGCTCGCGTTGGGACTGAGGCTCTTCTGGGCCGAACTGCTGGCCAAAGAATTGCTGAAACATCGGGTCGTTAAAAAATGGCATCATTTGTTGGCGAGTTTTCACGACCTTGGAGCTGTGGATATTCACGACCGCCGGAAGGGCCGGCTTCAATACGGAGGCGAAGCCGTTTGTGAAGTTTCCGAGCGGAACGGGAGCGGGATCGCGAGCCAGGGTGACGGCGAGCTTTGGCGCGCCGAAGACGTCCCGGCCGGTCCAGTCCTTTAGTCCTATCGCAAGTACACCGCCGACGATGACGGCGGTGAGCACGGCGAGCGTGGCTACCCAACGGGGAATGTGCAAATGACTGCTGCTCATGAGATTTCTTCCTTTCGGAGTCGCGGACGGCGCTGCAATGTCAAGGCACCAACAATGTTTGCGCTCGTATTATAGATGCGCCGAGGAGGCGAACTCGCTGCTCAGGGCCTCCCTTGGCTGCGCCGCAACCCGGGGGTTCTGCCCGGTCACTATTATAATAGATGCAAGCTTCGTGAATAGGGTGGCGCGGCTCTTTCTGTTGATGAATCAGTTGGGCAGGAGGGTCCGCAGGCGGCGTCCTTAAACGAGCCGCGCTATGAAGAACGCGGCAGCAGCGGCAAGCCCGCCGACGAGCGCGGTCTGGATTGCACCACGCGCGGGTTTGACGCCAGTGTAATGAGCTTTGATTGCTCCGAAGACGAGGAGCGCCAGCAAAGTCACGGTGACCGAGGTCCAAAGCGCGGGCTGGATATTCGACATTAGGATGTAAGGCGCGAGAGGAATCAAACCTCCGACGACGTAGGATGCCGCAATGGTTCCGGCGCTCCGGCCAGCGCGGGCCGGATCGGGTGGCTCAAGACCCAGTTCGAAGCGCATCATGAAATCCACCCATCTTTTCTGGTTTGAAGTGATGGTAGCGACGATCGGAGCCATCTGCACTTCGGACAACCCATAGTCGCGGAAGACTTTCGCCACTTCCTCGGTTTCGATCTCGGGGAGTTCAACCGTTTCAAGGTACTCGCGTTCAAGCTCGGAGGCGTAGTGTTCCGAATCCGTCTTGGCCGCCAAATATCCACCGAGTCCCATCGCGATCGAGCCAGCGGCGATTTCGGCGAAGCCGGCGGTAACGATAATGGAGTTGCCGCGGGAGAGTGCCGCCGCAGCACCAGTGAGGCCGGCGGCAAGAGCGAAGGGGACGGTGAGACCGTCGGACATTCCGATGACGATATCCCGCACGGCTGCCGTGGCGGTGAAGTGCTTTTCTACGTGCTCGACGGACGGCATGGAGCCTCCTCTGAGGTATTCGAGTAAACTAAGGCGCCTGTTCCACCGCTTCCTGCAAGGCGCGTATAATTATGGCGTAGGAACCCGAAATTCAGGAGGTAGATAATGAGTTCGACTTCCGCACAAGGAGCCGCTCCCCAAATGAGCCACACTTTACCACCACTGCCGTACTCCTTCGACGCGCTCGAGCCGTACATTGACGCGAAGACAATGGAAATTCATCACGATAAACATCACGGCGCATACGTCACAAACCTGAATAAAGCTCTCGAAGGCCAGGCTGACCTCCAAAGGCTCACCGTGGAGGAACTGCTCGCGCAGATCGGCAAGGTTCCAGAGAATATCCGCACCGCGGTACGCAATAATGGCGGCGGCCATATGAATCACTCGATGTTTTGGAAGATTATGAAGAAAGGCGGCGGAGGCGAGCCCTCGGGCGAACTTGCCGATGCGATCAAGAAGACTTTTGGCACTTTCGCCGAATTCAAGACGAAATTCAATCAGGCGGCTACGACGCGATTTGGATCCGGATGGGCCTGGCTCCTATTCCGAGACGGGAAGCTGGCCATCGAGTCGACGCCCAATCAGGACAATCCGATTTTGGATGGGGGCAAGGCGTTCTTTGGCCTGGACGTTTGGGAGCACGCCTATTACCTGAAATATCAGAACCGCCGTCCGGAATACATCGAGGCATGGTGGAACGTAATTAACTGGGAGCAAGTCGCCCAAAATTACGTCGCCGCGAAGAAGTAAGAGAGCCACGCACAGGGAACAGTCCGAGGAGCTTCAAAAAACGCGGTCGAAGCTCCTCGTTTTTTCGACCCATTTCACGTATCCGGCGGGGACAAGCCCGCTGCGTTTCGTTGACACTCTCCAAGCCGGCTGATAAGTTCGCTTGTAGTGCTCACTACGCGAACTTATCGGACGCGGCTGCGCGTCCCTTGGCTCATCTCAGTCGCTTCCTGGTTACTTTTTTCCGGCTGCGCGATGAACCAACCCGTTGCGAAAAAGCCCGCGGGTCCGCCAGCGCCGCTCCAGACAGCCACTCGGGAGGAGCTCATCGCGCAATACAACCGTGAAGCGGAGGCGGTGACATCGATCAATGCGTCGATCACAATGACTCTCACCGCGGGATCAGCTTACAGCGGGGTGATTAAGCAATACCACCAGGTGAGCGGATTCATCCTCGCAGAAAAGCCTTCAAAGATCCGCGTGATCGGGCAGGCCCCCGTTGTTGGCACAAATATTTTCGATATGGAAAGCGATGGGCAAACATTCAATATTTTCATTCCGTCCCAGAGTAAGTTCCTTACCGGACCCGCGAATCTGGAGCGGCCTTCGGCAAAACCTATCGAGAATCTCCGCCCACAACATCTCACCAGCGCCATCTTCTGGCAGCCGATTCCAGATAGCGCGCCTGTGCTGATGGAAAATGCGAGTGAAGCAGATGGGCAATACTACGTGTTGACGATCGTCCGTATCGTCAGAAATTCAGACGGCGCGCCATCCGAAACCTCCGGCAGAACGGATTGGGAAATAGCGCGCAAAATCTGGTTCGATCGCGTCAACCTGAAAATATCCCGCCTCCAAACTTACGACTCGGGGGGCAAGATCGCCTCTGACATTCGCTATACTGGCTGGGATACGTTTGAGTCCGTGAAATATCCTCGCCAAATCGGGCTGAGCAGGCCGGCGAATGACTACAAACTTCAGATCGGCATCACCAAGGCGACGTTCAATGAGCCGCTTCCTGATGATCGCTTCGTGCTGAGAAAGCCGGCTGGAGCAGAACTTGTGAACGTCGGCGAAAGTTCGGAGCCAACGAATGTTCCGGCTGCGTCTCCAGAAGGGACGAAGCCGTGATCGGGCACATGATCTTGCGGAACGCCCTGCACCGTCCCGTGCGCACGATTATCACGGTCATAGGCGTGGCGGTGGAGGTTACGCTCGTAATCATCGTCGTGGGGCTTACGAGCGGCCTTCTAACCGAATCCGCCAAACGCACGGAGGGTATCGGCGCGGACATCATGGTCCAGCCTCCATCCGCGTCCATCTTCATGGCTTTCAGCGGCGCTCCGATGCCCATCGCTATCGCCGACAAATTGCGCCAGCTCGACTACGTGCAGGCCGTAGCCCCCGTGTTGGTGCAATTTAATTCCGTGAATGGCTTCGACCTGGTTTACGGCATTCAGTCTGATACGTTTCGGGCCGTTTCTGGCGGCTTTACGCTGTATTCAGGCACGCTCTTGCAAGGCCCGAACGACATCCTCGTGGACGATATTTACGCACGGGCAAAAAAGCTGAAGGTCGGAGACACGATCCGGATACTCGAACATGACTTCCATTTAGCGGGCATCGTGGAACACGGGAAGGGCGCGCGGCTCTTCGTCAGAATGTCCACGCTACAGGAAATGGCCGGCGCACGCGACAAAGCGTCAGCGTTCTTCATCAAATGCGACCGGTCGGACCACACGCCCGCCGTAACGGATGAAGTCCGCGGCCTGCTCCCCCGTTACGAGATTCGGCCTCTCAAGGATTTCTTCTCGCAGATGACATCGTCGAACCTTCCCGGCCTGGCCACTTTCATCAACGTGATGATCGCTATAGCCGTGTGTATCGGATTCCTGGTTACCTTCCTTTCGATGTATACGACTATCGTTGAAAGGACCCGCGAAATCGGTGTCCTAAAATCGCTGGGGGCCTCGAAGAGTTACATCGTGGAAGCGATCCTTAGCGAGACAACCCTCATGTGTCTGGCGGGTGTTGTGGGCGGAATCGGTCTAAGCTTCCTGGTGCGATACGTTATCCTGCAAGCTTTCCCTTCACTCACGATCCTGATCACCCTGAAATGGATTTTACTCGCGGGCATGATCGCAGTCTCAGGAGGTCTGCTCGGTGCTTCCTATCCCGCATGGCTCGCAAGCCGCAAGGATCCTGTGGAAGCCCTCGCCTACGAGTGAACGTTCAGCATTCCGCAATTCAGAATTCCAGGCATCGTCATCTTTCTGCACTTACGGGACTCCGCGCTTGACAAAGGCGGTGGGGTATCATAATTTCAAATCGTCATGAAACTGCTGCGGGCGCACCATAGCCATCACCATCACGTGAAACCGTGCCCGCGGCGGTGTGGCTAGCAGGAACGAAAATAGCTGCACTCATCGGCCCGCTGGCGCGGAATGCGCCCGCGGGCTTTTTGTTTTCAGGAGAAGAAATGGAACTCGACTTCGAGAAGGAAAACGGATTGATACCTGCAATCGTGCAGGACCACGCGAATGGCGCAGTCCTGATGCTCGGATTCAT
>DATDMO010000102.1:0-12252 GCA_036518755.1 Candidatus Acidiferrales bacterium
TCGAAGCTCAGGGTGAACAAGCTCCCGCACTCCACATGACCGAGGTGGATGGCTTGCGCGGAGGCAAACAGGAAATGCCGGGCTGAAGCCGCTGGCGCTACATAGAAGACTACGCCCGCAGGCCGCAGTGAATGGCTTACACGTAGCCAAGCATGTTTGCCGGGCACAGCATGCTACCACCCCAGCACGCAAGAGCGGCGCGCCGGGGACCCCGGCGGCTGTGCCCCTACGGAAAAAACCGGTTACGTACTGCTTGGCCGCGACGAGGCGCACTAGCGATCGAAGAGAGGTCCTTCGACTGCGTTTCGCGCGCGCAAACACCGCGCGAGAAGCAAGACGCGAAACTCCGCTCAGGATGACCGCGCCTATGAAAGCGCGGCGGATGGCGAACAAGTAGCCAAGCATGCCTGCCGGGCATGCCATGCCCCTACAAATGCAAAGGCGAAGGCAGAATCGGGGACGACGACAACTGCGGCCAAAGCGGGAACAAGGACGGCTACAGTTTGAAGGAGGTGAGCTTGGCGAACTTGCGGGCGCGGGCGGTGATTTCGCTGCGCTTGACCTTGGCGAGGCGCTCGACGCCGAAACGTTCGACCGTGAAGCTGGCGAGCACGGAGCCATACACCATCGCGGAACGCAGCGTCTGCTCGTTGATCTTGCCCTTGCCGGCGATATAGCCCATGAATCCGCCGGCGAAGGTGTCGCCCGCGCCAGTGGGATCGAAGACTTCTTCGAGCGGATATGCGGGAACGGAAAATACGAAATCCTTGTGCACCATGATGGCGCCGTTCTCACCCCGCTTGATAATCATGGTCTTCGGGCCCATTTTGAAGACGAGCTTGGCGGCTCGGAAGAGATTGTGTTCACCGGCAAGCTGTCGCGTCTCATCTTCGTTGATCATGAGGATGCTGACGTGCTTGAGCGTCTCGCGCAGTTCCTCAGGAGTGCCGGAAATCCAGTAGTTCATGGTGTCGAGCCCGACGATTTTCGGCTTGGGCCGCACTTGCTGCAGCACGGAGCGCTGCAGCGTCGGATCAATATTGCCGAGGAATACGTAGGGTGAATTGACGAAAGACTCGGGCAGCGTCGGACGGAAAGTGGCGAACACATTGAGGTCGGTTACGAGCGTGGTGCGCTCGTTCATGTTCTGACTGTATTTGCCGGCCCAAAAAAACGATTTGCCCTGGGCGCGTTCGAGGCCGGAGAGATCGATCTTTCGGCCGCGGAAAATCGCCTCCTCTTTAGGCGTAAAATCCTCGCCCACCACTCCGACGAGGCGCACCGGCGCAAAGTGGCTGGCGGCAAGCGCGAAATAGGTGCCGGTGCCGCCGAGAGTGCGGTCAACCTTGCCGAATGGTGTTTCGATTCCGTCAAACGCGACCGACCCTACAATCAGAAGTGACATGAGGTCTCCAAGTTTAGCGGGCTGCGCGAGGCAGCTTCGCGTTTTGAGAAAGCACAGGCGTTGGTTCTAGATTACGTGCGAGGTAAAGTCCCCTATGAAATGTATTTGCCGGCAATCGGCGCGAGGCGCTTTCTGGCCGCCGCCGGAATCGCCTTCCGGTCGGTGACAATCGCGTGTGCGAGAGCGGCACCGCACCTGCAATCGCGGTCACTTCCCAGAACACGGACGGCCTCATGGATGGTGCGCTGCACGTTATCCGAATTTTTCGCCATGTTCGAAAGGATCTCTTCGAGCGTGACCGAGTCGTGTTGCGGATGCCAGCAATCGTAATCGGTGATCAAGGCGAAGGTAGCGTAGCAAAGTTCCGCTTCGCGAGCGAGCTTCGCTTCGGTGAGGCCGGTCATCCCAATTACATCAAAACGCAGCTGCCGGTAGGTGTGCGATTCGGCGAGCGTGGAAAACTGAGGCCCTTCCATGCACACGTACGTGCCGCCGCGATGCACTTTCACTCCGGCGCGATCGCAGGCGTCGGCCAGTTGGGCGGAAAGGCGAGGGCAGGTGGGCTTGTCGAATCCCACATGGGCGACAACGCCGCCGCCGAAAAATGTGGCCGTTCGCCCGCGGGTGCGATCGAAGAACTGATCGGGGATCAGAAAATCGAGAGGCGGAAGATCTTCGCGAAGAGAACCCACCGCGCTCACGGAAATGACGCGCTCGACGCCGAGCATTTTGAGGGCGCAGATGTTGGCGCGGTAATTGATCTCGCTGGGAGAGAGCCTGTGTCCGCGCCCATGCCGCGAGAGGAAAGCCACGCGGCGGCCTTCAAGAGTTCCAATCACGATGACGTCCGACGGGTCGCCAAAGGGCGTTTTCACGCGCAATTCCCGGGTCTCCGTCAGACCCGCCATGTGATAGAGGCCGCTGCCCCCGATGATGCCGATAGTGACAGGCTCTCTCTTCACACTTCCCTTCCTTTGCTTCGTTTTGGGCATCCAGGCTCCTGAAATTCAATCGATTTGCGCAGGCTCGGCTTCCCACTTGCCGTCGCGTTCGCGAAGGTACGCCGCCGGCACGTTGGCGTCGTGACCGAAAAGCGCGAGCCAACCTTCGCGAATGACCTGCGGAACCCAGCGCTTCTTATTCTCAAGCGTGGTCATGGGGTAAAGATCGTAACCCATAATCCACGGAAGAGGCAGGTGCGCCGTGGTGGGAATCAAGTCCGCGAAGAAGAAGGCGGTCTTGCCGCCGCCGGTGAGTTTGAGGCACTGCATGTGGGCGGTGTGGCCGGGGACGACGATCAGCTCGACACCCGGCACGATGGCATGGTCGCCTTCGACGAGCGACAGCATCCCGGCGGTTCCCAGGGGAACGTAGTTTTCGTCAAAATAGCTGGCGCGATCGCGTTCGGTGGGATTTCTTGCGTGCTCGAATTCCCCGCGCTGCACTACATAGCGGGCGTTGGGAAACACGGGCAGCGGTTTCCCTTTCTCGAGGAAGGTGTTGCCGCCGCAGTGGTCGAAGTGGAGATGAGTGTTCACAACAACGTCGATATCCTCGGCGCGCAAGCCGTATTCGCGGAGGCCGTTGATCAGTGACGACGGCTCGAGGGCGTAAATATCGCGCAGCTTGGGGTCCCATTTGTCGCCCGCGCCGGTTTCGACGAGGATGCGCTTGCCTCCGGCATGAATCAGCAGGCAGTTCATGGCGAGGGTGATGCGATTGCGCGCGTCTGGGGGGACCTTTTTCTCCCAGAGAGTGCGAGGGATCACGCCGAACATCGCGCCGCCATCGAGGCGAACGTGTCCCGCGCAGATGATGTGAAATTCGATGTCGCCGAGTTTCATCTGGCCCCTGAATAGAGAATGCTTCGTAAGAAGACGAGCAGACAAAATTAGCAGGCGAGGATGGAAAGTTCAAACCATGAAGTTGGCGGGGCTGCGCTTATGATTTACATCGAAGAGAGATTCCTCGACTGCGTGCCCCGGCGCTTCGCGCAAGACCAAAAACGCGGGACACTCCGCTCGGAATGACGGGTTCACAATGCGGGGCTGTGGCGCACAAGTAGCCGAGCATTGGCGCCGGGTCCGCCGCGGCGGATGCCCCTACGAAGAAAGGAGTAGATCCGTCGACCCGGGAGTCCGTTCCATCCGCAAAAGGCGCAGATTGGTTCGGGATGACCACGCAACGGCACCAACGGGAGCCAGGAGGGAGAGGCGGCCAAGTGGGTAGTAACTGATTGAGGCAGGGTGGTTGATTTGGCGGGTACTCCCCGGGGTGGCGCGTTTTATATTGTGTCTCAAACAGCACACAGAGGCGAAACGTGTCAAACAGCTCACTTGCAGTTCATTCCGGAACCAAAACCCGGCGGAGCACGCGCGTCAAGCGGGCGATTCAACTCGCCGTGGAGGGGGTGGACTCGTTCCGCGGCCCCTACCACGAGGAAGTATCGACTCTCACGCTGAATGCCCACGGCTGCCTGTACGAATCGAATCACGAGGTGTTGAAGAACGCGTTCGTGGTGCTGCAATTGAACGGCAAGGATGCGAAGCCGGTTTCCGCGCGCGGGCACGTGAAATGGACCCAGAAGCCCGTTCAGACCGGCGGCCTCCACCTGACTGCGATCGAACTCGACGCGCCCGGCAATATCTGGGGCATCGATTCTCCGCCGGGAGATTGGCTGCCCTTCTGCGGCCCTCGCAGCGCCGAACCTGAGTCCAAGCCGAAGTCGGTGGCGGTTTTGCGTCCCGAAGCGGCTTCCGTCGCGAAAGAGGAGCGCGGTAGAGGTGCATCCAGCTCGCAGCAGTCTTCCGGAGAGCGGGTGGGCCAATTGATCGGCGGTTTTCAGCAACAGATGGAAGCGATGCTGTCGGGAGCGGCGGAAGCCGTGGTTCGGGAGAAAGCATCGGCTCTGCTCAACGGCATGCGCACCGGGCTCCGGGAAGAAGCGGAGCGAATTATCGGCGAAGTGATTTCTTCGCAGAGCGGCCAATGGATCGATAAATCGCTCCGGCAGTTGAACCAGGCTGGTGAACGAAGTGCGCAAGCGCGCCACGCCGAATGGACCAAAAAAATCCAAGCCGATTTGCAGGAGGCCCTGAACGTGGTGGAGACGCGCCATCGCGAACTTCAGGAGGTTTCCACGACTCTGACGACCATGGCTCAGGGCCGCCTTCAGGGATTTCTCGATAGTTCGCGCAAGGATGCGGTTGATCGAATCATTGCCCGCCTGAAACAGGAATCGGCGCCGGTGATCGATCATGCCCGCGGGGTTATAGCGGACCTGACCAAACGCCAAGGAGAATTGGAAACACTTTGCCGCCAATCGGTGGAGCAGTCCATAGCCCGGCTCGAAGAGACGGCCGCGCGGCTGGACAAGCAGTTCGAAACCACCGTTCAGGAGCGGCTCGACAACGCGCGAAAGGAAATCGAGAGCGTCGCCAAGGCCGCCGCAGACTCGGCCCTGCAGGCCGTTCAAGCTTCCGCCAAGCAGGAGGAGGCAGAAACGCAAGCCCGACTGCGTGGCGCGATAGAACCTGTGGCCGAAAGCACTCTTGCCGCTTTGAAAGAAAAGGCGGCGGAGATATCGCGTCAATTCGCCGGGGAGATGTCGCGCCACAGCCGCAGCCATCTGGAATTTGTGAGCGGCGCGATTTCGCAACTGGCTCAGGGAATCGGGAAACTGTCCAAGGATTAGCGGGCCCTCCCAGGACCGTTCCAGGTTGGAGCAATGGAAACTCAGACCGAATCGGTGAGCCTCCTACTGACGGCCGGCGATATTTCATGCAGTGTTGACTCGTGCAGCGCGATTGTCTCTGCAGAAGTCGATTCGCGCCTCTTTTGCGTGAATCATTTCCTTTCGGTTTCGTTCCAGGAACTTCAAGCGCGGCACAAGCGTTTGCTGCAAAAGCCAGACGCCGTGGCCGCTGCCGCGTTCAAGGAATTTTTGTCGGCGTGGGCGCGCCAGGCCGAAGACCTTGAGGATGATGCACGCGCCGAAGATCAGGAGACGAAAGCGCGTCTTCGAGAAGTCCTCGGGTGGATTTCCTCGACCGGCAAGTCTCTGAGGCGAAGCCCCCGAACTGCGACGGCGGTGCCGGTGTGGCTGCGCCGGGAAGATCCGAGACGGACCTGGGAAGAAGATACCTGGACTTCCACGGTGAGCCGCCACGGAGCCGGTTTCGTGTGCCGGCATCCGGTGGAAAAGGGTGGGATGGTGATACTGACGCGCAAGGATAAGGGCGCCCGCGCGTCAGCCCGCGTGATTTATTCTCGCATCGACTCCGAGGGCCAACGCCAAATCGGCGTGGAGCTCGTCGATCGCGACGATTTCTGGGATTAGGTTCTGGTCGAGCCCGCGTGGGCTAGAATCTCGCTGGCGGCGGCGTATGGGTCTTTTTTCCGCGCTGCCACTTGTGAAGCCAAGGCTTCGAACTTCGCGTCCGTCATCCCAGCGGCCGCAACTTGTTCGAGCAATCGCGACCGGACCAATCGCATCAACCATTCCTTCCAGTAGGCTAGTTCGCGGCTGCCGCGGGTCGGCGCGCGCGAAAAATGCTCGCGGAAAAGCGCGATCTGCCGTGCCAATTCATCCACACCCGAATTTTCAGTGGCGACTGTACGGACCACCGGCGGGCGCCAGCCGTCTCGCTCGGGCATCATCTGCAAGATGGCGCGAAGCCGCTCTTCGAATTGGCCCGCGCCTTCGCGGTCGCTTTTGTTCAGGACGAAGATATCGGCAATTTCCATCAGGCCGGCCTTGAGGCTTTGCACGTCGTCGCCCATCCCGGGCACGAGCACAACGATCGTGCAATCCGCGAGACGGACAATTTCAATCTCGCCTTGGCCGACGCCGACGGTTTCAACGAGGATCATGTCCTTTCCCGCGGCGTCCAATAACAGCATCACGTCGCCCGTGGATTGGGCGAGGCCGCCCAGTTGCCCGCGCGTGGCCATCGAACGAATGAAGACGCCCTCGTCGGATGAGTGGCCTTGCATGCGGATGCGATCACCAAGAATCGCACCTCCAGTAAATGGGCTGGAGGGATCGACGGCGATGATGCCCACGCCTTTTGCGTGCGCGCGGTAGTGGGCGGCCAGGCGGTCCGCGAGAGTGCTCTTCCCCGTCCCGGGGGCGCCTGTAATGCCCACTCGAAAGGCTCTTCCCGTGAAAGGAAAAAGGGCTCGCAACAGGATTTCGGCTTCGCTTGTGCGGTTCTCGATGGCGGACACGGCACGCGAGATGGCGCGCATATCGCCCGCGCGAATTTGCGTCACCCAGTTTTCAATCGTTGTCATGGAGATTGGAGGGTGGAATCGCAACGGCTCTCGGCTTAGTCGTGAGGGCCATTTTCGCGGTTGGAATTGGGACGGTTGGAGCTCGCTACCGAGGCGTTTCGCCCGGAGTTGCCGCCGGTCTGGCCGCCGGAGTATTCGTCGTAGGCTTTGATGATCCGCTGGACCAAACTGTGCCGGACCACATCGCGCTCGTCGAAATAAACCAGCTCGATGCCTTCGATCTTGCCCACAACTTCAATCGCCTCGACAAGGCCCGAACGCCGCGTGTCGGGCAGGTCGATCTGTGTTATGTCGCCCGTGATCACGGCTTTGGAATTGAATCCCAGGCGCGTGAGAAACATTTTCATCTGCTCGCCGGTGGTGTTCTGGGCTTCATCCAGAATTACGAATGAATCGTTCAGCGTGCGGCCGCGCATGAACGCCAGCGGAGCTACTTCGATGATGTCCTTTTCGAGAAACCGTTCGAGTTTATCGGCTTCGACGAGATCGTGCAGCGCGTCGTAAAGGGGCCGCATGTACGGATCGACTTTTTCCTGAAGCGTGCCGGGCAAAAATCCCAGTCGCTCTCCGGCTTCCACGGCCGGGCGCGCCAGAATAATGCGATTGACTTGCTTGGAGAGGAGCGCGGAAACGGCCATGGCGACGGCAAGATAGGTCTTGCCAGTGCCGCCGGGGCCGATGGCGAAAACCATGTCGTAGGTTTCAAGAGCCTCGATGTAGCGCCGCTGGTTGGGGCTTTTCGGAGCGATGCTCTTTCGGCCCAGGGTTCGCGTGCGCGTAGGAGAGAAAGCGCCGTGCAAAGTCGCCGCGGGCTCGCCAGTGGCCGCGTGCAGCAACGACTTCACTTCCTGGCTGCTGGGAATGTGGCCGTGCTTCACCCGGTCGTTGTACGCGCCTAGGATGCGAGCCGCGCGCTCAACTTGTGCCGACTCGCCTTCGATTTCCAGGTCGTGATCCTTCAGGTGGGTTGTAACGTGGAGCGAGGATTCCAAGAATTTCAGGTTTTCATCGAGGGTGCCGAAGAGCTCGTTGATTCCTCCGGCGATTCGTACGGTTTGCTTCATCAAGTTTGGTGGTCGCTCAGGTAGCCTATCGCGGCCACCCACCCCGGTCAAGCGGGCGCGAGGGTAGCCGCCGCCTGAATGCCAATCGAGCCCAGGCTGCGCGGACGCTGGTGTTGCGTTGGTAGTCGTGAGTGGATCTTAGATTGACTCATCGCTATGAGTCAGATAGACTCATGGTATGTCTAAGAGGCTGCAGGTGATTTTGAAAGATCCCGAATACAGGGAGATTCAGCGCATGGCGCGCTCTCGCCGCATGTCCATTGCAGAGTGGGTCCGCCAGGCCCTCGACTTGGCGCGCCGGCGCGAACCTACGGGCGGCGTGGGGAAGAAGCTGGAAGTAATTCGTGCGGCGGTGCGACACGACTATCCCTCCGGCGATATCGACGCCATGCTTGCGGAGATCGAAAGCGGATACGGCGCTGGTACAAATCCTTGATTCTGGTCGACTCCAATATCCCAATGTATCTGGTTGGAGCGCCTCATCCACATAAGGCCGACGCGCAGCGACTCCTCGAAAATCTGATCAGCAATCGAGAGCGCCTGGTTACTGATGCCGAGGTCCTTCAGGAAATTTTGCATCGCTATGTCGCCATAAACCGCCGCGATGCCATCCAGCCTGCGTTCAACGCGTTACTCGGAATCGCCGATGACGTGCTGGCTATTGATCGAGCCACGGCGGAACGCGCGAAACAGATTGTGATGGGCCATCGGCAGATGACAGCGCGAGATGCCGTACACGTCGCGGTAATGGAGCAGCACGGAGTCGAGCGAATCCTAAGTTTTGATTCCGGGTTTGACGGGTTCCCGGGAATAACACGCCTCTCGTGAAAGGCAGCTTCCTTCCAGCGGCGTGCCTCACTGTGTTGCGGGAGCGGGAAATTGGACCTTGGGCACCGCTCGCGAGGCTTCCGGGGCTGCGAAGTACGCGTCGTTGCGCTTGAAGCCAGCCCATCCCGCGAAGAGATTGTTTGGGAAGAGGCCGATGAAGGTGTTGTACGCCTGAATCGCATCGTCATAGCGCTTGCGCTCGACGGCGATGCGGTTTTCGGTGCCCGCCAGTTCGTCCTGCAGCCGCAAAAAGTTCTCGTTTGATCGCAGTTGCGGATAATTCTCGACGACCACCAGCAAACGGCTCAGAGCGCTATCGATCTGGGCATTGGCGGCGATTTTGTCCTTGGGGGTCTGCGCACCGCCCAGAGCGGCGCGGGCTTTGGCAATATCGTCGAACACCTGCGTCTCGTGCGCGGCGAATCCCTTTACTGTTTCAACGAGATTCGGAATCAAATCCGATCGGCGCTGGAGGACGACGTCGACCTGCGCCCAATCCGATTTTACCGCCTCATTGAGCTGCACCATTTGATTGCGCCGCGAGACGTACATTCCGCCACAGATCAGCGCGATTACTACTAATACCACGATCACAATCAGCGCCTGCTTCATGAACGACCTCCCGCCGTCAACTCTAGATACGCTCGAAAGCCCTAGGAAGTTTCGAGCCGCCGGTCAACTTCGTTGGTGACGACCTCGACAAATTCCAGATACGTCTGCAGAGTAGGCTCGATATCGATGTCTTTCTCTTTGCGCTTCCCTTCCCTGAAATCCAGAATGCTCTGGAAGCCGGAAGGATCCGCGCCCGCGGCTTTTGCAATGGCCTGCACGGCTTCGCGCTTGCCGCCAGGCGCGGGCTCTCCGAGCGCCATCAGTGCGTGGCGAAAAAGGACGCAAAAGGGCGCCACGGAATTGAGCATGATTCCCAATTGAATATTTTTTTTGTGAGGCGCGGTGAGGACCGCTTGGCGCAAACGCAACCAGCTCGTGCGCAGCTCGCGCTCCACCTGAAGCCGGTGCAGCCCTAACGGAACATCCAGGCGTTCCAGAAAATCCTCGCCGTGGAGCATCCGGTGATGATTTTTCATGTCTAGCAATTCAATCGCGAAAACGTCCGCCGAACGCCGAAGCTCCTCCAGAGTAAAAACAAGCGGCGCCGGATTGCCTTCGCGCATCCAGGATTCGGCGACGGGGTGAAGTTTTTCCAAGTCGCGTAGATTAGCCTCGCCTACAAGACAGAGCACATTCAAATCCGAATGCCGCTCGATAAACTCGCCGGTGACAGCCGAGCCGTACAGGACCACGGCCTTTAGATTATCGCCCGCGGCGGACTTCAGCCGGCCAACCAAACCGCTCAGTTTCGTTTCCATATGTCGAGCGCCTCAAAGCTCAAAGAAAGGGCCCGCGAGGGGCTGACGCTACCATACATTACCAGCCGCCGCTCGCGCCGCCTCCTCCAAAACCGCCGCCTCCGAATCCGCCAAATCCCCCTCCGCCTCCCCCGCCAAAGCCGCCGCCTCCGCCAAAGCCGCCACCGAACCCACCACCGCGCCGTCCTCCCCGCATCATGCTCGCTCCGATCAGTGGCCAAATCCACCAGCCCGAGCCGCGGCCCATCCCGCCACCGCCGATTCCGCGAAGGAACAAGAAAAATAGGAAGATGGCGAAAATCAATCCGATGATCCCTGCCGGCAGCGGGGCGCCGCCGCGGTTTTGTGGCGGCGAAGGAGGAACGGCTCCCGTGAGCTGAATACCGCGATCGGCCGCGATCACGTCGGCCACTCGCCGGGTTACCAGGAGAATGGCGGCATCGTAGTTGCTAGCGCGCAAATACGGGACTACCTCGCGCAAAAAGCTTCCAACCTTGCCGTCGGGCAGGATTGGCTCGAGGCCGTAACCGACCTCGATGCGATCGCGATGGTCGTCAACCGCGAACAGGATCATCACGCCGCGGTCGGATTTCTTGGGGCCAATGCCCAAACGGGTCGCCAGATCAATCGAATAGTCCTCGATGGGCCGGCCGTCGAGCGACTTGACGGTGACGACGGCGATCTGGGCTTGCGTCTTCTGGTCTACTTCGGTGCATAGAGCGGTGATCTGGTCCTTGGCCGATTGACTCAAAACGCCCGCCAGATCGATCACGTAGCCTGTTGGTTTGATCTGAGCCGGAGATCGGGCGACTGCTGGTCGTGGGCCGAGAAGTGCTAAAGCTAGAAGCACAGGGAAAAGAGCACGAGCGGAGGGGTGAAGGTGACGAAAAGTGGCGCGATTGATCGAAAGCTCCGCGCTTCTGCCCTTAGATCGGCCGCGTAGCAGAATTAGCGGGGGCTGGGGAGGCATGAACGGTCAGCGATTATGTTAGGGCGGTGGCTGCGAGGTGTCAAATGGGGAAGAGTGTAACGCGGACGTGGAACCCGAGCGGATGCTTTGTTTTCTATGGGTTAGCGGCGGCGATTGTCCACGGGCGAGGACGATGCTAAACTCCATCCTCCGCCGCTCCCAGAATGCGGAATGATAATCCGGTCTGCTTGCTTCTGCAGATCGGGAAAACCGATTGAATAGAGACGAGTTGACGCTTGCCGCATGCGGCTCATTGTTTCTGAAACAAATTCCGATTCGCGCACGTTTCAATAACTTGGCATTCCACGCGGTTGAATAGACCTGAACATTTGGAGACGACCAAAATGATGATTGGAAGGCGGATGTATGCGGTGGCGGCGCTTTTGGTGATCGCTTCGCTGATCACGTCGCCCGTGTACGCGCAGAACCAGCCGGCGCAAGCTCCGGAGGGGCAAACCCAGGCACCACAACAGACGCCTCCACCCCAGTATCAGCCGCCCAAGATCGCCGAGGCGGCACCTGAGTCGCCGTCCCGCAATTTGCAACTCAATATCGGCCGGGACTACTCGAAGTCCAATCCCTGGTTTCCGAAGTTCACGGCTCCGTACACGCCGATGCACGTTGCGCAACCGGACCTGACGAACACGCCCCGGATCAACCAGCTGATCTCGAATGGCAAGCTGATGTTGAGCCTCGAGGATGCCATCTCGCTGGGGCTGGAAAACAATCTCGCCATTGCAGTGGAGCAGTACGTTCCGTGGCTCGATCAGGCAAACCTGCTGCTGGCGAAGTCGGGCGCAAACGGGAGAATTGCCTTCGACCCCACAATTACGGGGACCCTGAGCCTTGCGCAAACGACCACGCCGATCAACAACCCGTTCTTTGGCGGAACCGGTTCTCTGAGCACCAGCGCGACACCTGTCAAGACGCCGCCACCGGCCGTTTTCGGGCACACGTTCACCGCAAACACACAGTACACGCAAGGGTTCGCAACGGGCACGCAAGCGCAGATCACTTTTAACAACTCACGCACGACCAGCAGCATTCCGATCAACCTCTTCAATCCGGCGAATCAATCCACTCTGACGATCCAGATTACCCAGCCCCTGCTGAATGGATTTGGGCGGGTCCCCAACACTCGCTACATCCTGGAAGCAAAGAACACGATCAAGGTGGGCGAATCGCAGTTTGCGCAGCAGGTGATCACGACCGTGACGCAGGTGGCGACCGATTATTGGGAATTGGTTTTTGCACGCGAAAACGTGAAGGTGGAGCAGGTAGCCGTCGCCGCCGACCAACAGCTTTACGAAAATAACAAGA
>DATDMO010000103.1:0-2804 GCA_036518755.1 Candidatus Acidiferrales bacterium
GGGCCTGGAAGAAAAATACACCATCGCGCTCTTCGCTTTCGGAATTGTCGCCGGACTACTCATCACGGAACATCGCCGTGTCTTTCTCAACAGGTGGATTTGGTTCGGTGGCGCCGCAGCATTCCTCATCTTTCTGCCCAATCTGCTTTGGAACATGCATTACGACTGGCCATTTCTTCAGCTGATGCACAATATCCGCGCGGAACACCGCGACGTAGTCCTCGGTCCCGGCGAATACTTCCTTCAGCAGACAATCCTCATCCATCCGCTCGCCGCGCCTATTTGGATCGCGGGCCTCGCTGCACTTTTCTTCTCGACCCACCTGAGGCCATACCGCTTCCTTGGCTGGGCCTACGTCGTCTGCTATGCGGTGCTGTTCGCCTTGCACGGCAAGAACTATTATCTGGCGCCAGTCTACCCAATGCTCGTGGCAGCAGGCTCCGTCGTCATCGAATCAGCTCTCGACCGTCCCGTCGGTGCGTGGCTCAAACCGGCGATAGTCAGCATCCTGCTCGCCGCCGGTGCGTACCTTGCGCCCATCACGGTCCCTGTTTGTTCGCCCGATCATTTCCTCACCTACGTAAAGCGGCTGCCTTTCAAACTTCCGGTCATGGAATACCAGCACGAGCGCGCTTTGCTCCCCCAGTGGTACGCCGATCAATTCGGCTGGAGCGAAATAGTCGCTGAAACCGCGCGAGCGTGGAACCAGCTCGCCCCGGAAGAGCGCCCCGATTGCGCCATTTTTGCCCAGGACTACGGCCAAGCCGGCGCGATTGATTTCCTCGGGCGCCGCTACGGCTTGCCTCCGGCGCTGAGCGGCCATCAAACTTACTTCCTGTGGGGCCCGCGCGGATACTCCGGCAGTTGTATGATCGTCCTTGACGATCGCCCAGATCGCCTCGGCCAATTTTTTGAGCATGTTCAGTACGTCGGCACATCTGCGGATAATCCTTACGCGCTGGAAAGGCGAATTGACGTTTTCATTTGCCGAGGATCAAAATTCGGCACGCTCGCGCAAGTCTGGCCGCAGCTAAAGAAATGGCGCTAGCATCTAGCGGTTGCGGCTGTGCAACCCTTCTGATATAGATGCGGAACTGTGTGCGCGCAATTACCGGGGGGAATGATGCGCAAGAGTGTGATCATATTTTTTTCACTAGCCGTTCTGCTGTGTGTTTCCGGCTCGCTCGATCGAGCGAATACCGCGCCCGCGAAAGCAGGCGATTGCGATCGTGCTTGCCTCAACGATATGGCGGATAAGTTTCTTGCCGCTGTCGTCGCGCACGACCCCTCCAAACTCCCGCATTCCGCGAACGTCAAATACACGGAGAACAACGTCCAATTGCAGCTCGGCGACGGCCTCTGGGCCACAGCCACCGGAATCGGCGCCTACAAGATATATATGGACGACCCCGAGCAGGGATCGGTCGGCTACTTCGGCATCGTGGATGAAGACGGCCATCCCGGAATTCTCGGGATGCGAATGAAGGTGGTGGACCATAAGGCCACCGAGATCGAAGTGCTGGTCGCTCGTCCGGAAGGGGCCGGGGGTGGGCCCATGGGCGGCGCAGCGAATCTGAAAGACAAACCGATCTTTTCCGAGGACGTGCCCGAGGGCGAACGCTTGTCTCGCGACAAACTAATTGAATTGGCCGACGGCTACTTTTCCACGATTCAGCAAAATACCGGCAAGATCTACACTTCGTTCGCCGACGATTGCCAGCGCGTCGAAAACGGAGGAATTACCGCCAACAATCCGAACGGCACGGGCGTCGCCAAAATGGGATGCGAAGCTCAGCTAAAAACGGGGCTGCTCCGATTCGTCACGCGCTGCCGCGACCGCCGCTTCGTGGCTGTCGACCGGCAGAAGGGGCTGGTCCTGGTCTCCACTTTCTTCGATCACGCTGGATCACTCACTAGTTTCAAGCTTGTGGACGGCACCGAATTTCACGTCCGTCCGCCCTTCGACCGCCCGTTTTCCTTTGCCATCCTCGAACTTTTCAAAGTACAGCACGCAAAGATCCGTCAGATCGAAGCCGTGATTGTTACGGTTCCGTATCACATGCCCAGCCCATGGGTGGAGTACGCGAAGTAAGTCGCGAGGCGCCATGCGAATCAACCGAAAGCTGGTCAGCGCAGCATTCGCCCTAATTCTAGCCGCACTTGCGAGCGGCTTCGCCCGCGCGCAATCATCGGCGCCGCCCTTCGATTACGATCCCAACTTCAACTACGATTGCGATCGCGCTTGCCTCAATGGCTTTCTCGATGAGCTCATCGCCGCGATGGTCAAGCACGATGCCTCAACTTTGCCGCTCGCCCGCGATGTGAAGTACACCGAAAACGGCCAAGTCCTCAAAATCGGCGACGGCTTCTGGGGTACGGCCAGTTCCCTGCCCACTTACAAAATCTATGCCGACGATCCACAAGCCGGCGAGGCCATGTTCATGGGCGTGCTGAAAGAAAACGGCGCACCGGTGATTTTCTGCGTGCGCCTGAAGGTCGAGCTGCACCGGATCACGGAAATCGAGGCCCTCGTTGCGCGCAAAGAGCCGGGCAGCATTGCGCGCCCGGAAAATCTCGTCACCCCAAATCCGATTTTTTCGGAAGCAGTTCCGCCGGAGCAGCGGCGTTCGCGCCAGAACATGATCGCGATCGCCAATAGCTACTTCAGCGCCATCGAAAAAGGCCACGCTTCCTACGTACCCTTCGACGCCAACTGCAACCGCATCGAATCCGGCGTGCAGACCACCAACAATAAAACGCTCGCCACGGCTCCCGATTCCGTTCTCGGCCTCGGCTGCGCGGAC
>DATDMO010000104.1:0-24883 GCA_036518755.1 Candidatus Acidiferrales bacterium
GGCGGCTTCGGCGACGCACCGAAATTTCCGCACGCCAGTACCCTCGAATTGCTGCTTGAGCGTTTTCAGGCCACGCGAAATCCACAACTGCTTCCCGTAGCTGACCGGACGCTGGAAGGCATGGCGTTGGGCGGAGTGTACGATCAGCTCGCCGGCGGATTTCACCGCTATTCGGTGGACGAGCGCTGGTGCGTTCCGCACTTCGAGAAAATGTCGTATGACAATTCCGAACTTCTGCGGAATTTCTTGCATGGATTTCTGGTGACTCGGAAATTGCTTTTCCGCGAGACCGCGGAAGGCATCATCGCCTGGGTCAACGAAGTTCTGTCCGATCAAGAGCACGGAGGGTTTTACGCCAGCCAGGATGCGGACCAAACGCTGGACGACGACGGCGACTATTTCACTTGGACGGTCGGGGAAGCGCGCTCCGAGCTCGCGCCGGAGGAATGGCGGGTTGTGGAACGGTATTACGATATCGCGCCGCACGGAGAGATGCATCACAATCCCGAGAAAAATGTTTTGTGGGTTGCGGATAACGTCGAGAGCATTTCGCGCAAGTTGAATATCAGGGCGGAGGAAGCCAGCGGACTGCTCGCGCGCGCGAAAGAAAAGTTGCTTGCCGCGCGGCGCCGCCGGCGGCCGGTGCCAGCCATCGATCAGACGCTGTATGTCGGCTGGAACGCGATGTTCATCTCCGCATATTTGGACGCGGCTTGCGTGCTCGGGCGGGCCGATTGCCGGGATTTTGCCCTGAAGACGCTCGAGCGCATGCTCGCGGAATCTTGGGACGAATCGAAGGGCTTTCTGCATCGCATCGGAGGGCCGCGCCTGGAAGGATCGCTGGACGATCAGGTTCTTGCTGCTGCCGCGCTGCTCGATGCGTATGAACTGACATTCGAACCCCGCTATTTTCACGCGGCCGAGAGCGCGATGCGCCTCGCCGTCGAAAGGTACGGCGACGCCGAAGGCGGCGGTTTTTTCGATCGCGCTCGTGATGCCGCGCCGATGGGCGGGCTCGAAGTCCGCCGCAAGCCGCTTCAGGATTCGCCCACGCCGGGCGGAAATTCTGTCGCAGCGATTGTCCTCGAAAGGCTTTATGGTTTCACCGGCGAGCCTCTCTACCACCAGTGGGCGGCGAAGACTTTGGAGGCATTCATTGGGCTGATCCCGCGATATGGTCTTTTTGCCGGCACCTACGCGCTCGCTGCGCTGCTTCATGCGCGCCATTCGTTGCAGGTTGTGATCACGGGCGCGTTCGGCGATCCAACATCTGGCGAACTCGAAACAGCCGCGCACGAAGTCTACCGGTTTGGAAAGGCGGTGTTGCGGGTCACGCCGGAAAGGCTTGCATCGAGCAACCTACCTTCCGCGTTGCGAGAAACGCTGCCCCATCTGGACGCAACCGTCCCGCAAGCTCTGGTCTGCGTTGGGGCGGTATGCTATCCGCCTCTTTCCGACCATGAAAAGCTGACCGCGCTGCTGATGGACGTGACTTTTGCGGCTTCCGAGGCGGCGCCGCCGCAATGAAGCGCATCCAACTGAACGTGCACCCGCGTTTTTTGCCTCTATTTGGGCGGGCATGATATAAATAAACGTATTGAAATATGGACGACGCCTCTATTTCTGGCCCGGCGAATTCCTCTGACCCGTTGCAGCAGCCGCCTCCGTTGCGGCGCGAGCTGCGCAGTTGGACGCGCGATCTTGCCGTCGCGCTGGGACTCGCGATCGTGGTGATGATTTTCCTTTACCAGCCGGTAAAGGTCGAAGGCACCAGCATGAATCCGCTGCTGAGCGATCAAGAGCGTATTTTCATCAACAAGTTCGTTTACCACTTCGAGCCGATCGAACGCGGCGACGTGATCGTTTTCTGGTATCCTCTGGACCGTTCGAAATCGTTCATCAAGCGCGTGGTGGGGCTTCCGGGTGAAACCATCGAGATTCGCGACGGCCATGTTTACATCAACGGCCAGGAATTGGCCGATCAGTACGTTCCCGCCAACTACTTGGATGGATCCACGTATCCGCCTCACCACATTCCGGCGGACGGCTACTTCGTGATGGGCGATCATCGCGACAGTTCGAACGACTCGCGCGTTTTCGGATCGGTTCCGCGGCAATTCATCTATGGCAAAGCGGTGTTCGCTTACTGGCCCGCGGATCACTTTGGTTCGCTGACTTCATCCTCGACCGTCAGCGCCGCATCGAAATGACAGTCTGCACACTTTTTGGAGGACACACTGAACGAGGCCCTCGCTGGACGCGCGACGCTCGCGCTCGAGGACGGACGAGTTTTTAACGGACGCGCGGCGGGCGCTCGCACGCGCCGCGGCGGTGAAGTCGTTTTCAACACCAGCCTCACCGGCTACCAGGAAGTTTTCACCGATCCCAGCTACGCCGGGCAGATCGTCTGCCTTACGTATCCCCATATAGGCAATGTAGGCGCGAATCTTGACGACGAAGAATCCGCAAAGCCCTGGATCGAAGCACTTATTGTCCGAGAATTTTCCGTGCTGGCTTCCAACTGGCGCTCGCACGAATCCGCCCAGCAATATCTCGAGCGCTACGGCGTGCCGGTAATTTGGGATATCGATACGCGCGCGCTGGTGAGGCACCTGCGTGAAGTGGGCGCGTTGCGCGGCATAATCTCGACAGATGGCGCGCCTGCCGAGCAATTGATTGCCGAGGCTCGCGCTCTCCCCGCCATGGCCGGGCAGGAACTCGCGAGCCGCGTCACCGTTGCGAAGAAATATGATTGGACGCGCGGATCGATCGATCTCGCGATGCCGGTCTGTAGCGGAACTTCCAGTGCGGCCGGCGATTTTGCCGCGGGTGGCGAGTCAACAAATGGAAAGCGCGGCGGAAATGGTAAAGGCGGCGTCGCGTCCCCGGTAAATCTCAAAGAGAATGGAAAACGTTATCGGGTTGTCGCCTACGATTACGGCATCAAGCAAAATATTCTGCGGTTGCTGGTCGATCACGGGTGCGATGTCACAGTGGTGCCCGCGCAAACTTCCGCCGGCGACGTCCTGGCGCTGAAGCCGCACGGCGTTTTCCTCTCGAATGGCCCCGGCGATCCCGAGCCAATTCTTTACGCGGTCGAAAACATCCGCAAGCTTCTCGGGCGCGTCCCCATTTTCGGCATCTGCCTGGGACATCAGCTGTGCGGGCTCGCGCTCGGCGGCCGCACCTTCAAATTGAAATTCGGACATCACGGCTCGAACCATCCGGTAAAAAACCTGCTCACGCAGAAAGTGGAGATCACCGCCCAAAATCACGGGTTCTGCGTCGATCCGGATTCGTTGCCGTCAAGCGACGTTGAGATCACCCACGTGAACTTGAACGATCACACGAATGAGGGAATGCGCCATCGCTCGCTGCCCCTATTTAGCGTCCAATATCATCCCGAGGCGTCGCCCGGTCCGCACGACGCGCGCTACCTTTTCGACGATTTCATCAGAATGATGAAAGCGGCTGCGAAATGAGTCCTTGCGTCTTCCGCGGTGTTCGCGAGGATGCGGCCGGGTCGGAGCGATTCTGAAGTCGCAAAAATTCTTTACACCAACAACCGCTTGCGCTGCCACCCACCACTCCCTAAGATGGAGCGCCATGATTAGCGAATTGCGGGCACACAAGAACACAAGAAAAAGTCCACAGGCGCTTCCGCTTGCACTCGCCGCGCGGTCCGGTAATCTGGACGCGATGATGCGATACCTAAAATTCGAGCGCTCGGAACCGATGCACGAAGCGGCCAACTCCCGCTGGTCGCGATCCGGTTTCGGGCAGGTGGGTTCTGCCATCCCTAAGGAAGCGGAAAGGCTAATAAGCTCGGCTCCGAAGCTGCCTTTCTGCTCGACCATGGTGCCGAGTAGAAATGACCGTATCCTACTGAAAACAAACGATCGGCGTACACCCTACCCGTCACAAAATCGCGAGGGCGGCCCGGATGCTTTTTCGCCCGGTCGGTACGGGCTCCGACTTCGAAATGTCGCTCACGGCGAGCTTGAAACTTGCTCCTTTCGCAACCAAAGAGATCCATGCCAAAACGCACTGACATCAAGAAAATTCTGATCATCGGCTCGGGGCCGATTGTCATCGGACAAGCCTGCGAATTCGATTATTCGGGAACGCAAGCGTGCAAGGCCTTGCGCGCGGAAGGCTACGAGGTGGTGCTCGTCAATTCGAATCCCGCGACGATCATGACCGACCCTGAAATCGCCGACCGAACCTATGTGGAGCCGTTGGCGAAGGAATATCTGGAAGCCATCATCGCCGCTGAAAGGCCGGACGCGCTGCTGCCCACCGTCGGCGGCCAAACCGGGCTGAACCTCGCAGTCGAGCTGGCCGAAGCGCGCGTCTTGGACAAATACGGAGTAAAGCTGATCGGAGCGCAGCTCGACGCAATCAAAATTGCCGAGGACCGATTGCTCTTCAAGGATGTTTGCCGAAGAGTGGGTCTCGAAGTTCCCGCTTCCGCAGTCGTCACCAATATTCCCGAAGCGATTGATCTGGCCGACAAGCTTGGCTATCCCGTGGTGATTCGTCCTTCGTTCACGCTGGGTGGCACGGGCGGATCGATCGCTTACAACCACGAAGAATTTGGAGACGCCATCGCGCGGGCCCTGGATGCCAGCCCAGTGCGGCAGGCGCTGATCGAGGAATCGGTGATCGGCTGGAAGGAATTCGAGCTGGAGGTGATGCGCGACTTCCGCGACAACTTCGTGGTGATCTGCTCGATTGAAAATGTGGATCCCATGGGAATCCACACGGGAGATTCAATCACCGTCGCTCCCGCGCAGACCCTCACCGATAAGGAATATCAGCGCATGCGCGACGCAGCCGCCGCAATCATTCGCGCGGTGGGCGTGGAGACGGGCGGCTCGAACATCCAGTTCGCAATCGACCCGGAAACCGGGCGCATGGTGGTGATCGAAATGAATCCGCGAGTCTCGCGCAGCTCCGCTCTCGCGAGCAAAGCCACCGGCTTTCCCATCGCGAAAATCGCAGCGAAGCTCGCCGTCGGCATGACGCTGGACGAAATTCCCAACGACATTACACGCAAGACTCCTTCGTGCTTCGAGCCGAGCATCGACTACGTGGTCGCGAAAATTCCGAAGTGGCAGTTCGAAAAATTTCCGGGAAGCGAAACGACGCTGACCACGCAAATGCGTTCTGTCGGCGAAGTGATGGCGATTGGCCGTACCTTTCAGGAAGCGCTCTGCAAAGCGATTCGTTCGCTGGAGCCGAGTTCGGCGTGGCGGCCTCCGGCCGAAGTGACAACCGCGCTTTTGCGTGAAAAGCTGCACGTGCCGGGACCGGACCGCATCCACTGGCTTTTCGAAGCGCTGGAGCGCGGGATGACGCGCGACGAAGTCTGCTCGCTCACCAAGATCGATCCGTGGTTCATTCAACAAATGGAGGAAATGCTTGCGATCGACCGGCGCGTTGCCGCCAGTTCGCTCCGTGGATGTTCGCGGGAATTGCTCCTTGAATCCAAACGCTCCGGCGCGAGCGATGAGGAACTCGCCAAACTGTGGAACGTTAAATCCGCGTCGGTCCGCGCACGGCGCCACGAACTTGGCGTGGTGCCCGTTTTCAAGCGTGTCGATACCTGCGCGGCCGAATTCGAGTCGTTTACTCCCTATCTTTATTCCACGTATGAGGAAGAAGACGAATCAGGCGCCGTGGATCGACCCAAGGTGGTGATCCTCGGCAGCGGCCCCAGTCGCATCGGGCAGGGTATCGAGTTCGATTATTGCTGCTGCCACGCGGCGCTGGCGCTCAAGGAAGACGGCTACGAAACGGTGATGGTCAACTGCAACCCTGAAACTGTTTCGACCGATTACGACACGTCCGACCGCCTCTACTTCGAGCCGCTCACGCTGGAAGACGTGCTGGCGGTTCTCGAGCGCGAAAAACCTCAGGGCGTGATTGTTCAATTCGGCGGGCAGACTCCGTTGAATCTTGCTCTCGAACTAAAACGCAACCGCGCGAAAATAATCGGCACCGATCCGGAATCGATCGACCTCGCCGAGGACCGCCGCCGATTTGGCGCGTTACTCGCGGAATTGAATATTCCGCAACCGCGGGGCGCCACGGCGCTGGCCCCCCAGGAAGCCGTCGTTACAGCCGCCGAAATAGGTTTGCCGGTTCTGGTGCGACCGAGCTACGTACTCGGCGGCCGCGCCATGGTAATCGCATACGATTTGAAGACCGTCGAGGAATACGTGACGCACGCCGCGCAGATCGGCGGCATCTCCGATCCGAAGCGGCCGATTCTGATCGACCAGTTCCTTGAAAACGCCACGGAGGTAGATGTAGACGCTCTGGCGGATGGCGAGGACATCGTCATCGCGGGCATCATGGAACACATCGAGGAAGCCGGGATTCATTCCGGCGATTCATCGTGCGTGCTGCCGCCGGTGACTTTGAAACCGGAAGTGCTCGCGCACATCCGCGACTATACGGCCCGTCTCGCCAAAGCGCTTCATGTGGTGGGATTGATGAACGTGCAGTACGCCATCCAGCAGGACACGGTTTACGTTCTTGAGGTGAATCCGCGCGCCTCGCGCACGGTGCCGTACGTGAGCAAAGCCACCGGCGTTCCGCTCGCGAAAGTGGCGGCGCGCCTGATGACCGGCCGCAAACTGAAGGACCTTCATCTGCCTGTCATTCAGACCAATGGCATCCAGGAACTTGCCGTCCGAGATTTCTACGCCGTGAAGTCGCCGGTTTTTCCATTCAATAAATTCCGGGGCATCGATACGATTCTTGGCCCCGAGATGCGCTCGACCGGCGAAGTGATGGGTGTCTCCTCTACTTTTGGCCTGGCTTTCGCGAAGGCGCAGTTGGCGGCGGGCCAGCGGCTTCCGCTCGAAGGCATCGTTTTCATCAGCGTAAACGATCACGACAAGAAGCACGTAGCCAGTGTTGTGAAAGATCTGGCCGCGGCGGGACTGAAAATCCTCGCCACGCGCGGCACGGCCACGGCGCTCACGCGGGCGGGCATTGAGGTCGAGGCGGTTTTCAAAGTGAACGAGGGGCGACCCAATGTGGTCGATCTGATCAAAACGGGGAAGATTCAACTGGTGATCAACACGCCGCTGGGGCGAGAGTCATTCTACGACGAGCGGTCGATCCGCCGCGCCGCCGTCCGCTACAACGTGCCTTGCATCACCACTCTTTCTGCCGCCAGCGCGGCTGCGCGCGGCATCCGCGCCATGTCTGGCCATGCCGTCGAAGTGGCCGCGCTCCAAGATTTGCACCCGCGCAAGTCAGCCGCTTTGCCGTAATTCTTTCGTTCGCGAGGCGTTGGCCCGGCACTTCCGCTTCGGGCTTAGCTGCGGGCGTACTTCAGGGAAGTGGAATGCCCGGAGAGGCGACGATTCCAGCCATCCGCAGGATTTCCGCATATTCCTCATCGGTCAACGGACAGATAGTGAGCCGGGTGTTTTTCAGGAATTTTACTTTTCGCAGTGAGCGATTCTCGCGCATTTCGGCGAGGCTCACTATTCTCGGCAACCGTTCGATGGCTCGTAGGTCCATCACATACTTTTTTTCTTCAGTATCGTGGGGGTCCGGGTACGGATCGCGGGTAACTTCGGCGAGGGCGTAGAGCGAGTGCTCGGGCTTTCCGTGGTAGCACAAGGCGCGGTCACCCTTATGCACCTGCTTGAGCTGTCGCGCGGCATCGGGGCGATTCCCGGCGTGCCTCCACATCTCTTTACCCTTCACAAAGAGGGTGTCCCAATGGTAGATGCGTGGGTCAACGGCCAGCAGCCAACGCTTGGGCTTTGGGGGAGGTTGCGTCATCCGTCAAGAAGTGTCGCGCGGAACTATACACGGAAGCGCTTGCAAAATGTGCGGAAATTTCCCTTGAATGGCAAAAATGTGAAGAAAACTGCCCTTTACCGGTGGGAAAAAGACGGGCTCGCGAGGTCCAGTTAACCAACATCCACGAAGATTTCGTCACCGCGCACTTCGACCGGATACGTGTCGACGCCGAGCGACGGGCTGGAGACGACTTTGCCGGTGGTGACGTCGTACTGCCAACCATGCCAAGGGCAGGTGACCACGTTGCCCTCGAGTTCGCCTTCTCCCAGGGGCCCGGCCTGGTGGGCGCATATGCTGCTGAGAGCGCAGAACTTACCGGCGACATTGGCGACAGCTACGGGCTTGCCGGCCACCTGAAACTCGCAGATCGTCCCGGGCGCGATTTCGCTTTTCCGCGCCGCTCGCACAAGTGCCATCGACTGCTCCTTCCGGCTTGCTGAATCAGTCTCCGCTGGCGGTTGAAACGCTGGTCTCGCCAGAAACTCTCGCAAGCAACTCGGCGAATCTAGCCTCGCGGTCCTTCTGATCATGACCCTGATAGATTTCGGCGATTTGGGTGGCGTTCATCGAGCAAAATTTCGGTCCGCACATGGAGCAGAACTTCGCTTCCTTGTAGAAATCGTCGGGCAGCGTTTCATCGTGCATGGCGCGGGCAGTTTCTGGATCGAGCGAGAGATCGAACTGCTTGTTCCAGTCGAAGAGAAAGCGCGCATAGCTCAGCGCATCATCTCGATCGCGCGCGCCCGGACGATGCCGGGCCACATCGGCGGCATGCGCCGCGATCTTGTAGGCGATTACGCCCTGCCGAACGTCGTCCGCATTCGGCAACCCGAGATGCTCTTTCGGCGTGACGTAGCAGAGCATGGACGCGCCGTGCCAGCCGATCATGGCCGCACCAATCGCGCTGGTGATGTGGTCGTAGCCGGGAGCGATATCGGTGACGAGTGGGCCGAGAGTGTAAAAGGGAGCTTCGTAGCACAGCTCGTTTTCCTTTTTCACTTGCAGCTCGATCTGGTCCATGGGGATGTGCCCTGGGCCTTCGATCATCACCTGCACGTCGTATTCCCAGGCTTTTTTCGTGAGTTCGCCGAGCACACGCAGTTCGGAGAACTGTGCCTCGTCGCTCGCGTCGGCCAGGCAGCCGGGACGGAGTCCATCGCCGAGTGAAAAGCTGACATCGTGCTTTTGAAAGATTTTGCAAATGGCGTCGAAGTTCTCGTAGAGGAAATTCTGCGCCTTGTGGAAGCTCATCCACTGCGCGAGTAGGGCGCCGCCGCGGCTGACGATTCCAGTGATGCGGTTTCGGACCATCGGGAGAAATTCGCGAAGCACGCCGGCGTGAATGGTCATGTAATCGACGCCCTGCTCGGCTTGTTCTTCGATGACTTCGAGCATCACGGCAATCGTCAAGTCCTCGGCGCGGCGGACGCGCGATAGGGCTTCGTAAATCGGCACGGTGCCGATCGGCACGGGCGACGCCTGGATGATAGCTTTGCGAATCATGGGAATATCGCCGCCGGTGGAGAGGTCCATCACGGTGTCCGAGCCGTAATGCACAGCGCGGTGAAGTTTCTCGAGCTCTTCGCTGACGTTGGAAGTGGTGGCGGAATTGCCGATGTTCGCGTTGATCTTGCAACCGAATGCCACGCCGATGCCCATCGGTTCCAGGTTGCGGTGATGAATGTTGGCGGGAATGATGGCGCGGCCGCGAGCGACTTCATCGCGGACCGTGCCCGGCGAGATTTTTTCGCGCAGGGCAACGTATTGCATCTCTTCTGTCACGACGCCCGCACGCGCAAAATGCATTTGCGAGAAATTTCTCGCGCCGCCGTTCATTGCGGCGGTGCGCTTTTCAATCCATGTGTCCCTCAGTGCCATAAGTCCTCACTCAAGAAGCGCGGCGGCCTGTGCGCGCCGCAACGCGGCCTCATTATCGCACCGCGACTCCCACCCGGCAACTCGCGCCGACCCGACGCGAGCCCTGTGGAATGCAAGGGCGCCTGTCTTTCAAGGAGGAAAAATCCCAGCTTGATATTGGCTATGTCCCAGACTGGGACGGGCGCCAAGATCGAGGTGGCAAGCGCGCCACCCAGGCCGAGATAGCTGCTCGTGATAAGAGGGTTAGCCCTACCGCGCAGATTAATTCCGCCGTCGAGGAATGGGGCCTCCATTGCAGTGTGTGTTACATGGCGGTGCGTCCTGAGAATTCCCGAATCGGTCTTGAGTACACCGCGACGCGTAAAGCGGGGTCCTGCTTGTGGAAGATTGTTTCGAGCTTGATCGTTGCATCCGTGCTCGGATTTTGCCCGACGTTCGGACAAGGTCAGACCGCGGACTGGCACGCACAAGTACGCAAATATGCGGAAGGGCAGGACTGGGATTCAGCGATGCGGCTCATTGACCAGGAAGTCGCTCGCGCCCCGCACGATATGGACGTCCGATCGTGGCGCGCACGCGTGCTTGCCTGGTCGGGGCATTTCGCTGAAGCGGAAAAGGAATACTTGGAGATCCTAAGAGTCTCCCCGAAGGATCCGGATAACTGGATGGACCTGGCGGGCGTTCTACTGCGCGAAGGGAAACTTCCAGAAGCCCAGCAATCAATCGACAGGGCCGAAACACTGGATCCGCAACGCGCAGACATTCATTCTGCCCGGGCGCGCGTCCTTCGCGCCGCAAACAAACAAAAAGAAGCGCGCACGGAATTTGAAAAGGCCTTGAATTTGGATCCCGCAAGCACGGAAGCGCGCAGCGGACTCAATTCTGTCCGCGCCGAGCCGAAACATGAACTCCGGTTTGGGCAGGATAACGATCTTCTAAATTATGCCGATGCCTATCGTGACGAATGGATGAGCCTGGTATCGAAGTGGACCGCGAATTGGACGACGAGCGTCTCGGGGGACTTCTATCAGCGTGGCGGGGCACAAACGGGGAAGTTCGTGGCGAGCGTTACGCGGCAACAGCCGAAATGGGGGGCGATTAGAGTGGGCGGCGCAATCGGTCCCGACAACGCGGCGATTCCAAGGAGTGAAGCGTTTTTTGACTTGGACCATGGATGGAGAACGAGCGAAACGAAATTCGTGCGTGGCGTGGAATTCATTTACGGGCAGCACTGGTACTGGTATCAGTCGGCTAGGATTCTGACACTGACCGGAAGCACGATTGTTTACTTACCGAGGGAGTGGACCTTTTCGCTGGCGGGCACCGGCGCGCGAAGCGCCTTCACGAGCACGGGTGCGGAATGGCGTCCTTCCGGGATCACCAAACTTGGATTTCCTCTCGCGCGCTGGCGGGACGAAGGCCTTTCCGGAAATGTTTTCTTCGCCGTGGGAACGGAAGACTTCGCCGTAGAGGATCAGATCGGGAGATTCGCTTCGCAAACCAGTGGCGGTGGTTTGCGGTTCCAAATAACCGACCGGCAAGACGTTACGGGGTACGCAGGCTATCAAAGGCGGACGCAAGGTAAGACCGACACGAGTTTTGGAGTGAGCTATGGCGTCCATTTTTGAAAAGCTCTGGAGACTAGGCCCGGCGGCATTCGTGCTGAAGGCCATTGTTGCGGCGATTGCGGTCGACGGACTGCTGTTGGCGTTCATCCTGCTTCGCAGAACCTACCGCAAATGGTACTTCACGAGGCGCGACGCTCGCGTCTTCGAGTTACGCCAGAGATGGGACTCACTAATTTCGGGAAGGATCCCTTACGAGACATGGAGAAAGAAGCCGTTCGACCGTCGCATTGTCGAGTCCATGGCGCTGGACATGTTTGAATCGGCAAAGCCCGAGGAATCAGCACGTTTATTGAAATTCCTGCGAGACAGCGGACTCATGGAAAAGCGCATCTTCGAAGCGCGACGGCTGACCGGTTGGAGGCGAATGCGCGCGCTGGTGGCGCTCGGGCGAACCCGGGCTCCAGAAGGGATTTCCGCGCTCGCGGAAGGACTACGGGATCAGAGCCTCGAAACGCGATTAGCCGCGCTGCGGGGACTGGCTCGAACCGCGTCTCCACAGGCGGCGGAGGAGATATTAGCTTGGGTGAGTGAAACGGGGCTGACGGTGCCCGCGCTACCGTTACAGAGCGCGCTGATCCAGTGCTGCGCAGAACGCCCACAGTTGCTTCTCCCGCTGGTGCAACATGCGTCTGGGCCGTTGAGGGAAATTCTAGGCCGAGTACTCGGTGAAGTGGCAAACCCCTCGCTGGGAATGGACCTTTTGCAGTTCGCGCAAGATGAGCGCGACGAACTGAGGGCTGCTGCGGCCCGAGCCGTGTCGCACGGAAAGTCAAAGTTGGCGCTTGAAGTTCTGAATGAACTGGCGGGAGACCAGGTATGGTTCGTGCGACTACGCGCAATCATCGGCCTGGGTACGCTCTCCGATATGCGGGCGATTCCCACTTTGTTGCAAGGGCTGCGGGACTCGAACCGGCTTGTGCGACTGCGGGCGGCCGAAGCACTGGTGGGACTCGATACCGAGATGGTGCCTATTTTCCAGCAAGTGGTGGCAGCACGTGATCGCTATGGTCTACACGCCTACCTGACCGCGATCGAAAACGCCAATTTACTCGGAAAGCTTGAAGAGGATATCGGCACGAATGCAAAAATCACCAAGGAAGAAAAGGACCGTCTGCGGAGAGTGTTGCAGATGGGCGGATTCCCGCCTGAAGAAGCGGTGAACGTCGCAGGCGCCCCGGATGCGGTGAGGAAGGCCGGATGATTCGCTTCCTGGACATCTCAAATCACACTCTCTTCTGGTATTACCTGGCCACCAATCTATCTTATTTGGCGATGTTGATCATCGCGCTAAAGACCAGCGCGCTGCACCAGCGCCTGTTGGAGAGCCATCGCCTGAGCTGGTTCAAAAAGGCGCCTATGACGCCACCCGTGACCGTGATTGTGCCGGCACACAATGAAGAGAGCTCCATCCGTGTAGCGATCCAAAACGTCCTCGAGTTGGACTACCCGGAACTCGAGGTCATTGTGGTCAACGACGGATCCGAGGACCGCACGCTCGAAGAGCTGCGAGAGGAGTTTCGTCTGCGGCTGGTGCGGGCCGTGTATGTTCCAGAGGCCAAGAGCGCAACCGTGCGGGGACTCTATCGAAGCGAGATAGACGCGCGACTGGTGGTCGTCGACAAAGACGCCGGCGGCAGCAAGGCGGATGCAGTCAATGCCGGTTTGAACGCAGCGACGTCGCCGTATGTTTGCGTGGTAGATGCTGACTCGGTGCTGGAGCGTGATGCGCTGCTGCGCATCATGGTGCCAATACTCGCGGATCCCAAGCGCGTGGTGGCTGTGGGCGGCATCATCCGCGTGCTCAACGGTTCGGAAATAGAACGAGGGCAATTGTCGCGCGTGCGCCTGCCGCGAAAGAGCATCGAAGTAATCCAGGTGATCGAGTACCTTCGTGCGTTTTTGATCGGCAGGGAAGCGTGGGCGCAAGGAAACATGTTGATGATTATTTCCGGAGCGTTTGGCATGTTTCGAACGGATCTGGTGCGCGCTGTGGGAGGTTATAGGTCCCGCGCCATTGGCGAGGATTTCGACTTAGTGGCGCGCCTGCACCGCCACCTGCGAGAGAAAGCCGCCGACTACAAAATTCTATTCGTGCCGGATCCGATGTGTTGGACCGAAGTCCCTTCCGACCTGAAATCGCTCGGCAGGCAGCGAGCCCGTTGGCAAAAAGGATTGCTGGATGTGCTGTGGCCGAACCGCGACATGCTTTTCCGGCCGCGCTATGGCAGGATTGGCTGCTTTGCTATGCCTTACCTGTGGCTGTTTGAGTTGTTTGCGCCGGTGGTGGAGATCGTTGGATTAGCAACGATTGCCCTGGCCGCGTGTATTGGTGCGTTGAGCAGGCAATTTTTTCTCGAATTCCTCATATTCGGGTACGCATTCGCAACGGTGATTTCCCTTGGCTCGGTATTGCAGGAAGAAATCACCTACAAACGCTACAACAACTGGAAAGATGTCGGGCGGCTGGTCAGTTACTGCTTCCTTGAACATCTTCCCTACCGACAATTACACATGATCTGGCGGCTGCAGGGCCTCTGGCAATACCTGCGCGGTGACAACGAATGGAGACCACTGAAGCGGAAGGGACTCGCGTCAGCTGGGGTTCCGTAGGCGTTCGGCCAGGGTGCGTTTGAGCGACTGAGCGTTAAGCGCGGCGCGACGGGCTTGCGGCTCTAAGCGGAGGAGTGTATAGAGGAGGTGCTGAGGAATCAGATGAGAAGTGTGGTACCGAAATTCCTGCCCGCGGCAATTCTGCTTGCCGCGATTTCGGGCGCGGCGTTTGCGCATCATGGGACTTCACGCTACGACCTTGCGAAGAGCATCACGCTAACTGGAACGGTGACCGGCTTCGATTGGGGCAATCCGCACTGCCTTGTCCACATGGACGTGAAAGGGAAGGATGGCGAGGTAGAGCACTGGACGCTGGAGCTGGCTTCTCCGTTCACCATGGCTCGCGCCGGCTGGTCGAGGAATTCAATGATGCCCGGCGACATGATCGTGGCCGAAACTCATCCTGCCAGAAACGGCATACCGCTCGGCATCAGCGCTACTTCCCGGTCCGTGATGAAATTTGTGATCAATGGCAGACCCTCGGGCGGAGCAGTGATCGCATCTTCTCTCAAAAAGTAAATTTCGCCACTGCTTGAATCAGGCGCGGATCGGCCGCGCTGACTATCGTGCCAAACGTGGTGTCATTCACTTCGCCATCCACGGCCGCCGATCCGTAGAACTGCGCGTGATTGAAGGCGTTAAACGCTTCCACTCGAAAATCGAGCGATTTCGACTCAGTCAACCGCAAATTTTTCGTGACCTGAATATCGAAATTGTTGATGCCCGGGCCATAGAAGAATCGCCGCGGCGCATTTCCCAATTGCCCAAGCACTTCCGGCTGAAATAACGACGTGTTGAATGCGGGCCTTCCGTTGCGCGGATTCGTATTGATCTGGAGCGTGCCGGGAGTAAATGCCGGCGTATCCAGCAAATTGTTATTCACGCCGTTGCCGAGCGTACCCAGCAGTGAATTATCGGAGTCGTCATAAAGAGTGACAGGGAAGCCACTGGCAAAACGAGTTGTGCCGGAAATGCTCCACCCTTGGGTGAGGCGGTTGACACGGCCGAAGAGGCGTTCAAACGGAAGATCATAGGTGTACGTGGCGACGAAATTGTGCCGCATGTCCCACGAGGAAACAACGCGAGTGAGCCGGGGATCGAAGGGATTAAGCTGCTCGCCCAGGTTGGAGGCTTGATCGATCGACTTCGCGTAAGTGTAGGCGAGGAGAAAAGTGGTTCGTCTGCCGACGTAGCGAAGATTCGTTTGCAGAGCATTGTAATTCGAGTTGGCAATCGTCCGCTGCGCCGTCGTCGCTCCGTAATTTCCGTAGAGAGCAGGACTCGATCCCAATCCGACGTTTCTTGTTCCCCGATAGACTTGTCCTAACGCGGAGGCGTAGGCGCCATCCTCGCCGTAGGGTCCGCAGGTGGAACTGCCGGGAGCTACTTGCCCGGGCTGGCTGAGGCTCAAACACAGCGATGGATCGCCCACGTTTGTGGGAAGCAGCGCGAGGATGTGATGTCCCTGGTTGCCCACGTAGCTCATCGTCAGCAAGATAGTTGACGTAAGCTGCCGCTGAATCGAAAACATGAAGTCTTCCGTGTAGGGTACGCCGTTGCGATAGTAAAAGTAGGGATCGGCGCTAATCGGGGTAACCGCCGCCCAGTTGAATGTCGTGTAGGGATTCCTCGCCGAAACGGTATTGGGCGGGAACGTGATCGGATAAGGATTCAGATTTTGCGCGCCGTCACCGGCGTTGATAAACGGCGTGGCGAAAAGTGGCGGCGCAGGGCTCAGATAGTTGTATCCAAATGGCGGAACGGAATACATGATGCCCGCGGAGAGCCCCGGAAAAGCTGTATAGAAGATTCCATAGCTGGCGCGAATGCTGCTTTTGTCCGGGCCGCCAAAAATCTTTCCCAGGATCCCGCGATCGAAGCGCGGCGAATAGGCGAAGCCGATTCTCGGCGCGAAATTGTGATACTTGGAAGGCGACAAAGTGGAAGGTATCCCGGGATCGCCGGGCACGACTAATCCAGGAATCGCATTGGGGTAGAGAACGGATTGCTCGGCCGGCACCACCGTTTGAAGATTGTTGTTTTTTTCCCACCAGGGCATGATCAAGTCCCAGCGAACACCGAGGTTGGCCGTCAGATCGCTGTGAAGGCGCCAGCTATCTTCGAAAAATGCTCCTGCATACCGGTTGCGAAGATAGAAAGGCTGGCCCGTGGATTGCGTGAAGTTACTGGGAACGCCCAAAAGAAAGTCGGCGAAGGCTGAGCCGGTTTCGGTGCCGAGAATGTTGAACGTTCCGTTGAACGTGGCGTTGGGATGCTCGTTCACCTGATCGGCGTGGAATTGGGCGCCGAACTTCAGCGTATGCGCGCCGATAACTTCGGAGATCGAGTCGCTCAGATAAAGAGTGTTGTTCCATTGAATGGTATTCGTGATGGGCACGCCGATGATGAATGAGGGGAACACGATATTTTCGACGCCTTCATATTGCGGCGCTTGCACTGTAATCCCCGGAGTTCCGGCTCCGGTTACGAATCCCTGTGACGCCAGCGTAACGCCCAGGCCGCCGTGCGGTCGGCCGATATCGTTCGAATTGCGGATCAAGCCGGCATGGAATTCGTTGACGGTTTGCGCTCCCAATACACGGGTATAACCAAGGTTGAAAAGCTGCGCTTGCCCGATCGTCAAGGCATCAAATCCCGGAACGCTGGCACCACCTTGTGCGCCCGGATAGGGATTGTCCACGCGGTAGTTGTCCAAAAAATAGTAGAAGGAAAACTGGCCCGGTCCCACATTGGCATCCATCCGCCCGCCCAGCTTATCGTCGCGAACGGTTTTATCGAAGGCCGCGGTCGAAAAGGCATTGCCAGGCTGATTGGGTTTGGGAATGTATTGCAGGAGATTCGTGGCCGGGGCCGACCAGGCGCTCATCGGAATCTGCCCGCCGGGAAGAACACAATTCGCGCTCGTGCAACCGGGCGTGAAATACGCTTCACCCTGCGAGACCGGATAGCCAAGTTTATTGGTGAGCAGGCTGGCAAGCGCGGGTCCGCTGACTTTTCCAGTCAGCGAACTTTCCACGTCTGAAAGATCGCCGGTGCGATTGGCCAACGATGGCACAGACGTCACAGGCGACGTGACGCCCTGCGCCGTCCGCGTTCCTTGATAGTCGGCGAAAAAGAAAAGTTTTTGCCTCTTGATTGGGCCGCCCATGGTGCCGCCAAACTGGTTTTGGCGGAAGGTGCCGCGCGTATCGGCAAAATAGTTCTTTGCGTCAAGAGACGTGTTGCGCAGAAACTCGAAAAAGTTGCCGTGATACGCGTCACTGCCGGACTTCGTGACTACATTGATCATTCCGCCGTTGTAATTTCCATATTCGGGATCGAAGTTGGTGGTCAGCACCCGAAATTCCTGAATCGAATCGAGGTTCGGAATTACGGACGTTCCTCCGTTCATGTGTTCCTGGACGTCCGTGCCATTCACCATGAATCCGTTTGAAGATTCCCGCTGGCCGTTGATGGAAACATCGCCGGGGTTGAGGTCGCCGGAGGGATTGATTGTTCCGGTGACGCCGGACATGATGACGGATGTGGACGTCAGCGTGGTCACCGGGCTTACGCCGGGCTGAATTGCGAGAAGGTCGGTATAGCTGCGGCCGTTGAGCGGCAGGGAAGTGATTTGAACCGCTTGCACTACTTCGCCAAGGTGTGTAGCGACGGTATCAACCTGCGCTTGGGCTTGTGCGGCGGAGGCTGTTACGGTGACAGTCTCGGTTTTATTGCCGACCTCCAGTTTCGCGTCTACGCGGACGGCGGCATCCGCATCAACCGTCAAGCCCGTTTTTTTCTGCGTCTTGAATCCGGTGGCCTCGATCGTTAGCTCGTAACGCCCTACCGGCAGAGTTGGAAAGGAATAAAATCCCTGCGCGTCAGTGGTAACTTTATAGCTGGTTGCTAGATCGAGATTCACCAGCGTCAACTTCGCGCCGGGAATCACACCGCCAGTTTGGTCCGTGATGGTGCCAGAGATGCTTCCGCCTGTGGCGGCCCACAGCCGCGCACAAGAGAAAACAAAGAAGCATATGAGAGCAAGCCGGAACAATCTCCGGGTGACGCGCTTCAGGGCCATATTCTAATTGGCTTGAAGGGTTGTGATCTGAAGTCGGAAACCCCACGCCCGCAAACATTGTAGTTGAGTTGCGTCTCGCGCGCGTCTCTATTTCACCTGCGGCACGCGGTGTCCGTTTCCGTTTCCATTCGAATGATTTGGCGCAGCGGCCTGAAAGGAGAAGCTTGGCTCCCTGAGGGCGCTAGCGACGAGCGCGGATACGAACGGATTCTCGAACTGGTAGTTCGAAGGTAGCGTCCGTTCGACGCGAGGCTTGGGAACATGCGCGGTCCCCGAGCTGCTTTCGAGGACGCGCTGAATCTTGCTCTTGAGTTGCGCGAAGACGATTCCGATATCGCCGGAAGCGTCTACCGTCTCGAAATTGAATTCCGCGCTGAGCCGGTCGAACTCCGCAAGTAGCGCCGCCTGGTAGTTGCGAAAGCTTTCATACATGTCGTGGCCCGGGAAGACGTCCATGCCGGATTCCCAGTAGTCGAATCCACGGGAGAAAACGGCGCGTGGGATCAGCTCCTCGACACCGACTCGCAAATAGAAAACAGCGTCGGGCACCAGCGCCATGCTGTAGATGCTACGAATCCACGCCGCGTCCACGCCGCGCACAATCGCTCTGGCCATCAGTGAGTAGATATAACGGTCCGTTAGCACGATAAAGCCCGCGCGCAGAGCGGGCATGATTTCATTCTCGAGGCGGTCTATGAAATCGGTGGCGTAAAATAGGCTCTGAGTCACGCGTCCGAGATTGTTTCCCTCTTTCGCGCGGCGGATGCCTTCACCCGCCAGGTGTGAGCGCGTCATGCCGGTATCGAGCACGGCATGGCCCATCTCCTCGAGCCAGGGCTTCAGCAGGTTGATTTGTGTGGTGCGCCCGGCGCCGTCCGTTCCCTCGATTGCAATCAGCTTTCCGGCGAGCTCGAAGAAGTCCATTCCAGGCAATTGCTTTCCATAGCTGTGTCTCATGGTCGAACCCTCAATTCTTTCGCGGTCTCAAGATGCCTGCTAACGATCCGGCGCACTTGCGCCTGCTGAATTTCCACGGGAAGCGTCGCATCCACGACGGTCAATCCGAATTCCGGAATCATCTTTTCGTACTCGCCAAGTATCCGGCCCTGAAAAATCCGGAAGCTTTCCTCGGGATCGTCGCTTAGCCCTAAGTCCATTCCCGCTTCGTAGAATTTGAATCCGTCGCGCGCGCCAACCAGGCGCCTGATGGCAGTTTCCAATTGAACGCGAAAGTAAAATGCGACGGTAGGCTTCGCGGCGAATCCATAAAGATCCCGGAGCCATCGCCGGTCCATTCCGCGCGCCGCGTCTCGCGCGAAGGCCGTATAAATGTACCGGTCACAAAGCACCACCGCCCCGGCTTTCAAAAGCGGCAGGATGCTGCGCTCGATCCGGTCGGCGAAGTCCGTGGCGTGAATCAGCGAAAAGGTCGCTGGCGTGAGCATTTTCTTTTTCTTGCCGAGCTTGGTGGTGTCCTTGACGAGTGGCGAGGAATTCCACTGGCTGAAGATAACTCCATAGCCTCGCGACTCCAGCCACTTGTGCAGCAGGCTGAGCTGCGTTGATTTGCCCGAGCCGTCGATTCCTTCCACGACGAATAGTTGCCCCGGAAAGTCGTGGTTCTCATAATGTTGCGGACGCCTCAGCGCTGGTTCGGTGGGATAAAACACCTCGAATGGGCCGATTCGCCCGGGTCCCGAATTGCCGATGTTCATTATCTTCGCCGTCCTTCTTGGCAGTCAGTTGGCGCGGCGCAAATCGCCGGCCGTAACGGACTCACGCACTTCGTTTAGCCTCTGCGGTGAGCAAGGCGGACAAATGCGGCGACACCCTGATTGTCTTTGAAGTTTCCGGCTGGCTGCGGTCGAAATCCCGGCGGACGCTCGATAGTATCGATCAGACCGCCCGTCTTTGCAGCAGAAAAGTGGACCCTCGTTTCCAAGGTGTGACCCCGTTCCACGGGGCAGCTCTCTTGCCGGCGTCGATTTGCGCTGCTCTCCGGAGGGTGCCACAATAGCAAGATGCGAAAACTGTCCATAATTGGTCTAACGTTATTGGCGGGAATGGTGCTGCTCGTCGGATCTTCCACTGCGCAGCAGTCTCCTGCTGCAAACTCCCAACCCTCTACCGACGCGAAAACGCAGAAAACTCCTACGGCGAAAGCTCACACGGCGCCTGGAACCAAGAGCGATAAGTCCACAACCAAAAGCGATACCGAGCCGGCCCTCACCACCGACAAAGAGAAGGATAGCTACGCTCTCGGAATGAATATCGGCCGTGGTCTGAGCAAGCAGCCTGTGGACCTCGATGCTGCTGCCGTGGCGCGCGGCCTCCAGGACGCAATGTCTGGCGGCAAGACCGAGCTGACCGATGAGGAGGCTACCGCGGACCTCGCGCAATTGAAGGACCAGGTACAGAAGGCCACGGAGGCAAAAATGGAGGAGCTCGCAGCGGAGAATCAAAAAGCTGGCGCAGCATTTCTTGCCGAAAATAAGACCAAGGAAGGCGTTGTGACGCTGCCCAGCGGTCTTCAGTACAAAGTATTGACCCAGGGCACAGGGCCGAAACCGGCTGCGACGGACACAGTCGTTTGCCAGTACAGAGGAACTCTTCTTGACGGCTCGGAATTCGATAGCTCGTACAAGCGGGGCCAGCCCGCCACGTTCGCGGTGGGGCGAGTGATTAAGGGTTGGACCGAAGCGCTGCAGCTGATGCCGGTCGGATCGAAATGGCAGATTTTCATTCCAGCCGACCTTGCGTATGGCGAGCGCGGCGCGGGCAATGTGATTCCACCGAATGCCACTTTAATCTTTGAAGTCGAGCTCGTCTCGATTCAGGGAAAGTAAGGCGGTGCACGCGGTACAGGCGACGATAGTTCGGCTTCAGCTTGACAATCTCATCGTCGCGCTGATCCCTCAGGAAACCGGACAAGATTGCGCGGTTCCTTGCTGAACGGTGACTTCAGCGCGCATGCTTGGTAGTAAGCGATGTGCGCGAACCCGAAAACAACTGTTTGACGACGGACAACGTGCGCTTCCGCAAGTTCAGCCCTGGTGATTAGCTCGAGCATTCGAGTCTCGGCGTTATCCCGCAGGATGTTGCGCGAATGGAACCAGCGCGTCACCGCGCGAGTATCACCGGTATTCGGTCCGCGAAAATCCAGCAGATGCAGATAGCCCCCGGGCTTGAGAACCCTCCGGATTTCGCGTACCGTTTCTTCCTTTTGGTAGCTCCTCAAATGGTGGAACATGAAAGAGGAAAACACGTGGTCAAAGGAATCGGTCGGGTATTCGAGGGCGTCCGAAAACCCCTGATCGAAGCGCGGCGAGACGGCCGCTCGTTGTGCCTTTCGCCGGGCGAGCGCGAGCGCTTTTGGATCGGGATCGAGGGCGACTACCTCAGTTTGCGGATGAAGCTGCTTCAGAAGAATTGCCAGTGTGCCCGTGCCGCAACCAATGTCGAGAATTTGCTGGCCCGGTCGCAGCTCGGCTTGCTGCAGTAGGGCGCTTCGAGCCGCGTCGGCGCCTGTTAGTCTGGTAACGAAATCAAACAGGGGCAAGAGCCAGTGGAAGCCCGCCGCTGGGATGTAGCTCCTTTGATGTTTGCCTCCTGTGGCCGGCACATTCATACGCCTCGTTCTCCGCTAGTTCTCTCCCATTCTACGACTTTAGAAACATGCGATGCTGCGCGCGATGAGGCATTCGCTGTACTTGCCCGCGGAAGGGTATGTAAAGCATCTTGCCGAAAGCGCGGACACCAGGAGTCAGATTGCATTCGGCTCCAGACGGGCGCTACCGGCGCGCTGTCGTCACATGCGCCCATCGCCGAAAGTCCACAGCTTCTCGTCCTTGCGCTTCTGTGGGGTCCTGCTAACGTGGTCATCGCGATGACAAAAGAATGCGTCGAGACAGAGCGCCGGCAAAGAGGGCGGAGTCGCCTACTGGGTCCTGCGTAGTCGGCGGTTCAGCCGCGCGTGAATGCGAGCTCTGGGTGCACGCGCGGGTACTTTCTAATCGACAGTTGGTGCCGAATAGAAACTGGTCTAAGTGATTGGAAACAAAGGGCGGCGACCGGTTCTACCCGTCACACTTTCGGACCCACTTCATCCGCATCTGGAGCTATATTGAGGGCCATGCCGAAGCTAGCTCAATTTCGTGCGAAACGGACGGCGCCGGAGACATTCGCAATTGAATCGGCGCCTTCGATTTTGCACATCGATATGGACGCTTTCTTTGTGTCAGTGGAATTGCTTGCGCGTCCCGAACTGAAGGGCTTGCCCGTGATTGTCGGAGGGCAGCGCGACCAGCGCGGCGTGGTCACCTCCGCCAGCTACGAGGCGCGGCAGTTTGGCGTTCATTCCGCGATGCCATTGCGCACCGCCGGGAAATTGTGTCCCAAGGCCATTTTCCTCGATGGGCATCACGAGCTTTACGGCCAATGGAGCGACCGAGTCGCAGCAATCCTGGCAAAATTTTCGCCGGTGGTTGAAATGGCGTCGATCGATGAAGCGTATCTAGATTTGACCGGCACGGAGCGCCTGCATGGACCGGCGCTCGGCGCAGCGCACAAACTTCTGCGCGAGATTACGGCCGTCACCGGATTGCCGTGCTCCGGCGGGCTCGCTGTGACGCGCCTCGTTGCCAAGGTGGCGAGCGAGCAAGCCAAACCTCGGGGACTCGTTTGGGTACCGCCCGGCAGCGAGAGGTCATTCCTCGCTCCGCTCTCGGTGCGGCGGATCCCGGGGATAGGCAGGGTCACGGAATCAGCGCTGAAGGCGATCGGCATTGAAACCATCGCGCAGTTGCAAGCGCTGGAACTCGGGCAGTTGGAGGATTCCTTTGGGCGCTGGGGCACGGCGCTGTATCGCAAAGCGCGCGGGATCGATTACTACGAATTTTTCGTCGATGCTGAGCCCAAGTCGATTTCGCACAATCAAACTTTCGGTAAGGATACAAGAGACGAGCAGGAATTGCAGTCAGCGCTAAGCCATCTGTGCCAGAAAGCTTGCAAGCGCTTGCGCGATGCAGGCCTTCACGCTTCCACCGTCACGCTGACCCTGCGATTCACTGATTTCAGAACCATCACGCGAAGTCGCACGCTTGCAGAGTCCTCCGATCTTGACGCTGTGCTGCTCGGCGTGATCCGCGAACTTTTCGCCGCCGCGTGGAACGGTGCTGCCATGCTGCGCCTGGTCGGCGTCGCGTTTTCCTCTTTTTCCGCAGGGTCGGGCCAGCTCGATCTTCTCGATCCGGGGCGGCGCGAAAAACTCGAACGGCTGGCGCGCACAACCGATCGCCTGCGCGACCGATTCGGATTTTCGAAAGTGCAGTTGGGTGGTTCACTCGAAGCCGGAAAACATGGCGGATCCGATACACACTGAGCCTCATTCCCATGACGACAGCAGCCAACCCGATCCCACGTGCGCCGCGAAAACGAGCGAATCGTTTTCGGGTCTTTTGGACACGGATCACCGAAGGCCTCGAGCTCGAGCAGCTTTGGGGGCAGTTCCTATCGGAAGCCAAGGCCAGCTATGACCTCTATTCGCGGGATGTGGACTGGGACGAAATCGCCCGAACCAAGCGCGGGCCACGAAGGTTTTGGCGCGCTTCGTGGGCTGTCTTTCAGGCGATGCTCATGAAGCTGTCGCCCGCGCGGCGCGTCCTTCTCCTGATCGCGATGGTGTTCATAGTGGTTCGGCCAGATGTTGGTGGAGGTGGGGGCCAAAGCCAAGTTGGCTTTCAACTTGGCTGGGTCGGCACGGTGATTCTGTTCGTGCTGCTGGCCCTCGAACTGGCGGATCGCGTGACGATGAAGCGCGATCTAGAAATCGCCCGCGAGATTCAGCAACGGCTTGTGCCCCAGAAGGCGCCCGATGTCGTGGGTTTCGATATCGCCTTTGCGACGCGACCGCAAAACACCGTCGCGGGCGATTACTATGACGCGTTCTTACGTCCGCTACCGGATTCGGCAGGAAGTCGACAGTTGCTCATCGTCGTCGCGGATGTTGCGGGAAAAAGCGTCCCGGCCGCGCTGCTCATGGCGACGTTTCAAGCCAGCTTGCGCGCGCTGGCGGCCACTTCCAGCTCGCTCGGCGAGATTGTTTCCGGCCTGGACCGGTATACGCGGGCCAACAACATGGATGGCGGTCGATTTACAACAGCTTTTATTGCCCAGATCGATCCCCAAACCCGGGAATTGGAGTACACGAATGCCGGGCACAACAATCCCATCCTTCGCCGCGCTTCCGGGCCAGTGGAACGCCTCTCAATTGGTGGGCCGCCGTTTGGCTTGCCCCTTTTCAGCGACGGCGAATTGGTTTACGAATCCGCAAAGGTACAATTGGGCCGGGGCGATCTGCTTTTCATTTTCACCGATGGGCTCGTGGAAGCAATCAACGATAGGGGCGAGGAATTTGGGGAGTCGCGGTTGCTTCCTCGCATTCAATCCGCACCAGATGAGCCCGCGGCCGTAACCTGGCAGCGCGTGATCACCGAAGTGAACTCGTTCACCGGCTACACTCGGCAGCACGATGACATTACGGGTATGGTTCTTCGCCTCGGTGCATAACGCTATGGACGCGCGCGAATTTGCGAACCACCTCTGCGACACATTGCGCCGAGAGGGATATCAAGCCTACCTCGTTGGCGGTTGTGTGCGCGATATTCTGCTGGGACGCGAACCCGCGGACTACGACGTGGCCACCGACGCGACGCCGGATCGTGTGCAACAGCTCTTTCCGAATAGTCTGGCAGTGGGCGCGAAATTCGGCGTGATCGTGGTTACGGAGCATTCCGAGGGAAGTGGCGGGCTGCAGGTGGAGGTCGCAACGTTTCGCTCGGATGTGGGTTACTCG